>JAEOTI010000799.1 GCA_016839955.1 Candidatus Hodarchaeota archaeon
CAATTGAAAAAGAAAGACTTGAAACGGAGAGACTTGAAAGGGAGAAACTTGAAAAGGAGAGGCTTGAGAGAGAAAGAATTGAAAGACAAATAGCCGAGAATAAATTATTTCCCAATAATTCTCTTTTTATGATTCCCAGTTGGAGTGATCTCTTAGGGTATCCCACCTTAGGAACTTATGTCCATCATCCTGTCTTAAAAATAGAGTCAGATCCTGTGATTTTTTTTAGTGGTTATGATTATATGTTTGAAACAGCAAAAGGAACCTTACATTACTTATTTGGCTTAGGCTACTATTTTTTAAAATTTGAATTAGAATCTGGGAAATACGTAACCGACAAAAGAATATTAACAGGTTTGCTTTTAACAGATTTTGTTTATGATCATATGGCTACTTCAACAAATATTACCCTAGAAGAGGATAAGGATGTAATTATTGCAGAAAAAGGTGTTAAAATTCCTAATAATTTATATAATAAATCAGAGAATCATATGACCTTCATAAAAGGAGCATTAATGCGGAATGTTTTCATCCCAAATAAAGCTATCTTCTTAGAAATGATGGAAACAATTACAAACACTGATTCATATCAAATTTTAAAAGAAGGTCATAAAATTTTGAGCACACATTGGGATTACTATAACCAAATCTTAGTCTCTGATAAAATGAGAACAATCGAGGAATCTCCCTATTTAAACCCAACAGCAGGATTAGATAAAATTAGATTTAGAGCTGATGCTCTTTTAAATGAGACATTATCTCCTTTCAATATCAAGATTATTGAAGATAACATTAACATTTTAAAACACGCATATTCGAATATTGTTGTTGATCCCATGTATCTCTTCTCTCTTATTGAGAATGCTCCGAAGTCAACGGTACTCCCAGCAATTTCTAAAGGTACGGAAAGTTATAAAATAAAGTCCCCCAAGCACTCATTATTTGCTTCTGCAGAAGAGAGAATAATTGAATATAAAAGTTGGCCAAAAGAATTTAGGAGATATCCAAAACCTGAACCTATAAATATACCTACAATAGTAAAAAAACCAAAATATGTAGGGCAAGATAATCTCTCAGTTAAAGAGTACAAGATCCCCGATGAAGATGAGAGCAAACAAGAAAGTTTTGAACTTGATACACTAAAATCCAGAGAAGTTGGAACTAAAATATTACCACCTTCACCCCCACCTGATATTAATAAAATTCTTCTGTATCTAAAAACAATTATTGATGAAGATTATGAAATGAAATCCATTGGACAAGCTTTCGAAATCGCAAGGGAGTCTATAAGACAAATAGGCGTTAGCGCAGCTACATCACATCAGAAAAAAGTATGGGAAATTAGCAGGTATGCTAACCTTTATATCAAAAAGAAACCCGGATATGGATTATCAACTAAAGAAAAATCAGAATTAATCCGAAGAATAGATGAGTGGCTTTTTGAAATCGAAGAAAATTTAAGAATTGAAAGAGAAAGACAGGAACAAGTACGTTTAGAAAAAGAAAGATTAGAAAAATTAGAACAAGAAAGGAAGGATAGAGAAAGATTAGAGAAAGAAAGGCTAGAAATAGAACGATTAGAACAAGTTCGAAAGGAAGAACATAGAAAATTGCAAGAAAAGTTAGAAAAAGAACGAATTGAGAAGATTCAAAAACAACAGCAAGAGATTGAACGATTAAAAACGGAGAAATTAAAAAAAGAACGAGAAGAACAAGAAGCTATAGAAAGAGAAAAAGAAGAACTCGAAAAATTAAAACAAGAAAGAAAAATAAAAGAAAAAGCAGCAAAAAAAGAAGCCAAAAGGAGAAAAAAACTTGAAAAAGATAAAAAGAAGGTTGAAAAAAAAAAGTTGAAAGAACAGGAAAGATTAAAGAATCTTAGCTAAAACTCTCAATCTAATCACAAATACTTTTAAATTTCGAACTAATGAGATACAATCTTTGCTTAGATATTTCAAAATTAAAATAAAATAAAAATTGATTTAGAATTTTAGATTATCGTAGAAATTTTCAATACAATCTCGCTTAATTTAGCCTTTAGATATGCACTTTTAAAGAACATGATAGCCTTGTCATATTTTCCCTCTGAGACTTTTAATAAAGCATTATTAAAATCTTCAAGAGCTTTTATAACAAATCTGTTATCTTCACCCACCAAGGCAATTGCTTCATTAATAGCTTCCCCAACCATATTCTGGACCATTTCAATGATAGTATCGATTATCGGTTGAACATCAGCTCCATCATCTTGAGCGTCCATTAGATGGATTATTGCTTTATGGATTTTCAGCAATCCAAGAAAGAATCTGTCTTCATTAAATTGTTCCAGAGCCGCTCTTAAGTCTATTAGAGCCTTATCCACCTCTTTTTGAGCCCCAGACGGAACACTTAGGTCCTCAAGATATTGAATCATCTTCTCTGTTATTGCTGATGGTGATTTATCAATTTCAAACATAACCATTAATGATGGTTCTACATTTCCAGCGACATCATTACTCCTATAATAGATTTCATATATTCCGCTTTCAGTTAGAGTCAAGGGATCAACATAATTATTCCAAGTAGCACCATCATAACTATATTCGATAAAGTCTACTCCAGAATTATCATCAAAAGCAGTTAGTTCTATCATTACATCAGAGATATACCAATCTCCTGTTCCAAGGGTACCAGTGACAACACAAGTGGATTCGGGATGCAACATATCAATATTTACAATAGCAATCTTGGGAATATCCTGGTTCCCTGCCATATCCGCTGAACCATAACCAAAAATTTTAGACTCTGTAAGCATAAATGGTCCAGTATAGGGAATGGTTGTTATCCCATCAAAACTATATCCTGAACCGGCAACGCCAGAGTTATCATCAGTTGCTATAATAGTCACGAGAACTTCTGAGGTAAACCAACCATTCAATCCTTCTACTCCAGAAAGGATTGCTTCAGTAACAGGTGGAACCTTATCGATATATATATCTATCATCTTAGGATCCTCAAGGTTTCCATTATTATCCATTGAAGCGTAGTAAATTGTTATTGACTCTTCTACTAAGAATGGTCCAGTATAAGGAATAATGGTTACCCCATCAAAACTATAGAAAGTCATATATACTCCTGAAAGATCATCATATGCGTCAAAAGTCACGAGAACATCAGATTGAAACCAACTATACCAACCCCAAACACCATCAAGATATACATAGGTTTCTGGAGGAGTAGTGTCGATCTCCTCATGCAGAACTCCTGTAACTCCATGAAAATCTAGTTTTCCCAGTGAGTTTATTTGAAATCCTTGAACTTCACTGTTATACCATGTATGTCTTAAGGTAACATAACCCAGCGCAA
>JAEOTI010000277.1 GCA_016839955.1 Candidatus Hodarchaeota archaeon
ACCTCGACAGAGATTGCTAATTATATCACATTAATTACCAGACAATAACGACTAAAAAAATTATTCTTTTTGTTTTCAGGAGAATATCAGAATGAGGTTCTTCTATCTGATCAACCCTCTCTCACTATTGGCTGGGCTGGCAAATCTCGTGGTCGTCCCCGAATATTTTCTTTTTTCCCTTCCGTCCCTTTCTCTTCGATCAGAAAAAAAATTTTTCTTCTCCCCAAAGGTGATTCTAAGAGGGATTGGGGGGGTAGGTTGATCAGAAAAGTCACGCTATTAACAAAGTTTCACTAAAGGTAGGCAATTTTCGACTCTTTCCTACAAGCAGGACATTTCTAGCCACCAGAGAGATCTTGGTATATATTATAAGTTGCTTGACAATGACTACAGATTGTTGATTTCCCCTTTAGGATACGCTTTAATAACTGAAGTGGCTTTGGAAATCCCAACGCAAAAGTTTGAAAAGACTCCACTAATTCTCTGATGAAAGGACGATATGATTCCATTGAGTAGAGAATATAGTGATCCACATGTGGTGTTGGGAAGTTTACATTATCCTCGATCCATTCGAACACCCATACAGGGATTGACCAAGCACTAGCTAGACCAACCTCATACCCAACCCAACTCATTGTATACTGCGACTGCAGCATTCCTGATCCCAAGAGCACAAAAACAGCAATTGACTGTCGTAATGCATTTGCAATCGTGTTTCCAGGACTTTCGACATCGGGAAAAGACTCCAAACTTGCTCTAAACGAAGAAACTCCTTCGACACGAGCTACAATCGTGTCAAAATAGTCAAGAATCTTCTTATCATATTTACTATGTGAAAGAAATAGTCTTACCATCAAAAATTCCTCATATTAATCATCACTTTCAAATAAATTAATTTTTTTTCAAAAGCTTTTTTCCCAATCAAAAGTGGGTTTGAAATTCAGTTGAGTTAAATACGGATTACTCACATTGTTTGTGAAATTTTTAAATCATGGAAATTTTTATAGTAGAGTACAAAACACATTTCTATGTAGTGATAATAGCACAAAACATTAAATATTAGATAATTTCTCTTTATTACCAATTTGATTGAGAGAAGAATGAGGAAGGAAGATGATACCTTATTTGAAAGAATTTGAAATTCTGAATTTTTTGCCAATCGTAAGTCTGAAAATAAATGATACATCAAAAAACCTATATTTTTGTGCTGAACATGGAGGAGGAAAAAGCACATTATGCGATTTAATTGTTTTTTCCCTCTTACGAGAAGAAATAGATAATCGTGGAAAGGAATATTTTCTAGCAAGAACTTGGTATTGGGAAAAAGACCCTAATATTACTTCAAAATGGGTTTTTAGTATTAATAATGAAATTTCGGTTGGACATCGAATAACATCTAGTCAAATATCTACTGTTGTAGATAATTCTCCCATATCCCGACGTGACTATAATAATCGTATATTATCTGAAACTCGATTGACTCTTGAGGATTTAAGTAAACTCTTTCGTGTTTTATATCAAGTCACTGAATTAGATAATCACCCTTTTTTTACAGATGAGAAATACAATAGAGCAGTTTTGAAATGCCTAAAGGAAGTCATGGTGGATGAAAAAGCTCAGGAACAAGTCAACGTTCTAAAGAAAGAAACTAGTGATCTCAATGCTGAAATTAGAAATAAGAAGAAAGAGATAGAGGATTTATTATCTAGTAGACCCCTTTTAGAAAGATTTCCAGATAAAGAAAAGACACTTGAATCGAAACAAATTGAGTTACAAAGCACATTAAAGGAGATTGAGTTTACAGAAGAAAAAATTGTCGAATTAGAATCTAAACAAAAAATCAATGACCAATCTGTAACAGATTTTAACACAAAAATCAGAGGAATAAGTAATGAAATAACAGGTTTTAATTTCGTAATTGATAGCTTGAATGAGAGAATAGAAAGAATAGATACCAGTATAGCAAGTTATCAAAATCTATATAATACTGTGAAAGAAGAAATTGAAAATTCACCACTTTGTAAGCTTTGTGGGAACAATATTCTCAGTGAATGGCATAGAGAATCAGAAGGATCATGTCC
>JAEOTI010000278.1 GCA_016839955.1 Candidatus Hodarchaeota archaeon
CGCAAGCGCCTTCATCGCTGGTCGTTCAAAGCACAAGGCGAAAAACTCTTCACTAAAAGTCTAGAATACGGTCATTTGCCACTCCTGGTCACCGAGTGGTGGACAAACCACACATGCTCTAACTGCGGTTCACGAGATGTAACTATCAATGACAGGCAGTTTAAATGTAATGAATGTGGGTGGGTAGGAGACAGGGATGGCAATGGCGGTCTAAATATTAATAATCTTGGGAAACATCAATTCATCAAACTACAACAGTACAAGAAAGAAGACAACCCTCTAAAAAATGTGGTCTGTGACTTCCCATTACCTAAAACAAGTAACCGGAACGAGAAGACCGGGGGGCGATCAAGTCGCTATGTCCCGAATGGGAAAGCGGACGTGAACCGTCCCAGAACGTGTAATGAACCGGCTTTTACGAGCGGGGGAAGCACGAAAAATTCTGGTTCAGATGGTAATTTGTTCCAGAAGCCACTCATCTATGATGGTTGGTAGTTCACATTTGAACCACTATAATAAGGTTCAAAAGGACGACTGAACGGACTGAAAGCTGTGTATTAAACATTTTAGCTAATCATCCTATTATAATAATAATTTAGTGTAATATATTCGAAGTGGTTGTTTTGATAGATTCTGATCAACACATAGAATCAGTAGAAGTCCCTCGTCTTATTGTTTATGGCGAAGGAGCTATTTCAAAACTTCCTGAAGTATGTAAAAGACTAGGAATCCAGACAACATTAGTTGTTTCTGGACCAACGAGTACTAAAAAAATTGCTAAAGAACATGTCATTCCTTTATTGGAAGATAAATTCCAATCAGATTCTCTTAGCTTAAAGGATGAAGATTATTTCACATTAGAGAAGCTTGCTGAGACCACGAAAAATCTTTCCCAGACTCAAAACGCAGTAATAGTTGTAGGTGGGGGCAGAACTTTTGACCCAGTAAAAGTGGCAACCAGTTGGGCTAAAACACACTATATTTCTGTTCCAACAAGCTCAGCTCATGATGGGTTTGCTAGTCCTTACATTAACAGTCGGTTACGTCGAATAATACATGAAGCACACGATACAAATGGAAAACCATCTTATGTCTCACATTCACCTCTTGCAATAATTGGTGATGTTGAAATCATCAAACAACAACCACGGAAGATGCTAATGTCGGGTGTTGGAGACTCAATTGCTAACTTCGTTGCTTTGAAGGATTGGGAGTTAGCTCATCGTATAAGAGGGGAGTTATATGATCCCTATAGTGCAACTTACGCCCGAATGAGTGCTAAAATGGTTGAAACTTCACTAGTGGATATTAAAGAGGGTAATGACCAAGGTCATAAGACAGTATTGAAAGCTTTAGGAGGGAGTGGAGTTGCAATGAGCATTGCAGGTAGTAGTAGGCCAGCTAGTGGATCGGAACATTTAGTTAGTCATAGTTTGGATTTTCTCCTTGAAAAGCAGGTAAATAATAGAAGTACATCCCATGGTGAACAAGTTGGGATTGCTTCAATTGTTTGTATGTTCTTACATGGAGGAGAGCGTTGGAAAGAACTAAAACAAATGTTTGAAGATGTGGGCGCACCTACTTCGTTTCAAGATCTTGGAATAGACTATGAAACAGTTCTTAATGCCATGTTGATGGCCCATACGATTAGACCTCGATATACCATTTTAGGTACAGGATTAACTGAAAATGCTACTAAAATTGCAATCGACAAAACCGGCGTTTGTCAATGAATTCTGAAAAAACAATAATTCTTGGGATCGATGAAGCAGGTCGAGGTCCAGTAATTGGCTCAATGTTTATGGTTGGATTCGCTTTACCTCAAAATGACATGGAAAAATTAACAACTCTCGGAGTTCGTGACTCAAAAAAAATTTCTCCAGGTAAACGAGAAAAAATCTACAACGATCTTCAAAAACTTGAATCGAATATTTATATACGTGAAATTTCTGCTAGAGAGATTGATAAAGCATTAGATGATCCAAGTGATAATTTAAATCTCTTAGAAATTCGAAATATGGCAGGAATAATTAATGAAGCCCAAGCAAACGTTGTTATTATAGATGCGATTTCCACACCCGAGTACACAAAAAGAAACCTTAAACCTCAAATTACTAAGAGAAAACCAATCTTGAAGGTTGAAAATAAAGCGGATGATTCATATCCAATTGTTGGTGCCGCTTCTATAATTGCTAAAGTTTTAAGGGATAATAGTCTGTTTACACTAAAAAAAAACTTTCCAGAATTCGGTGATTTCGGTTCAGGTTATCCATCAGATCCACAAACTAAAAATTATCTTAAAAAAAACGTCAAAGCAATTAAACAAAAGAAAATCCCATTTATTCGGATGGAATGGGATAATGTGAAGAAAATGATTCTTAAAAAAAGACAAATTCGTCTTTTAGTTGATGATTGAAGAGAAATCATTAGAACAAAGAAATCATTTAATTTGACATGAACTTGTCTACATGTGTATAGATATTATTGGACTCATTTCCGTGGGATTATTTGAATGATCACTCCAATTGAAGATCGTTATTTAACTAAAGAAATGAAAATCATCTTCTCAGAAGAAGCTAAACTTGAATCATGGCTTCAAACTGAAGCTGCTTTAGCTAAAGTACACGCAGAGTTTGGCACTTTTTCAAAAGACATTGCTGATGAGATTGACAAAAAAGCAAACCTAGATTTTGTAAAACTCTCCAGAGTAAAAGAGATTGATCATGAGATTCATCATGATGTCATGGCTATGGTTAAAGCTCTTTCTGAAGTATGTAGTCCTGAGGCTGCACGGTATATCCATCTTGGAGCAACAACTTATGATATAGTCGATACTGCTTGGGCCTGTATGTTTTCAAAAGGCCTTAATATAATTGAAAATAGACTTATTCGCCTTAGTGAGGTTCTCATAAAGCTTACAGAAGAACACATGAATACCATTTGTATTGGTAGAACCCATGGACAGCATGCTTTACCTTATTCATATGGAATGAGATTTGCTATTTGGTTAGAAGAAATTATTCGTCATATTACCCGATTACGACGGTGTAAAGAAACCACTCTTGTTGGAAAGATGAATGGTGCCATTGGTACAATGGCTTCTTTTGGTATGCATGGAACTGAATTCCAGAGACGTTTTTTAGAAGTTTTGAATCTCAACGTCCCAGTATTAACTAATCAAGTGGTTCAACGGGATATCCATGCAGAATTAATGTTTACACTAACTAATATTGCCTCCACTCTCGCCAAGATATCAAAACAAATAAGAATCCTTCAAAGAACTGAAATTGGAGAAATTTTTGAACCCATTACAAAAAAACAAGTTGGTTCCTCTACAATGCCTATGAAGAGGAATCCCCACAAATCTGAGAGGATATCTGGCTTGTATCGGATTATTCGTTCTGCCTTACCTTCCATTTTAGATAACAATGCGCTTATAGAAGATGAAAGAGATTTGGCAAATTCTTCTGTAGAACGTATCCTTTTTCCACAGATTTTCATACTAACAGATTACATGATGGTCCAATTACTAGGAATACTTGATGGATTAGAATTTAATCTAGAAAACATCCAGCGGAATCTCAATCAAGAAAATGCTTTGATGACTGAAAGAATAATGATTGCTTTAGTTGACAAAGGATTAGGTAGACAGAATGCACATGAATTACTACGAGAAGCTGCTAGAGAGAGTGTAAGGACAAAAATCGAATTTTCAAAAACAGTATCTGAAAATAAGACCATTCAAAACTTTTTGAGCAAAGAAGAACTCGTAAAACTATTTGATAGAACTGGTTACCTTGGTTTAACCGTTGAGTTAACCAAAAATAGTCTAGCCAAAGTAAAATCATTCCTAAACACTTGACATTCTAGAATGTCTATATAGGACGCGAAGTTATGGAAGAACGAGCAAGATTAAGGTTAATAGGAATAATAGTTGTTATTGTAACAATGATAGGCTTTATTACAATGGGAACATTTGGGACGTCTAATTCGTTGATTAGTGAGATTATTTATGTTGTTTTGGGTTTCTCTTTACTTATTGGAGCTACTATAATATATAAATCATATCAGGAACCTCGAGAACCTGCTGAATAACCGAGGTATCTTTTTGTCTGAAATTCGTCGATATAATGCAATTTTATTTTCTCCGGTAAAGAAGAATGATACTGTAGAAATCTCTTGTTTTACCAAAAGCAGATTAACCTCTGTAATTCCACGAGTAAGGGGTTTTTTACAATTTTATTACAAAAACGACAAGTTTTTGCGTCCTATGAAACTTGTTTGGGAAGAAGGTGGGCGACACATTCCAGCTTCACCTGATGGAGTTCAATTACTCTTAGAAAAATGTCAACGAATATATCTAGACCAGGAATTAGATGAACGCTTAAGAAAAGACCTTAATCAATTTTTTAACGATTTTAAATTGACGAAAAAAGTAATATCAGTTGAAAGTTGCTCATTTTGTGCTCTTACAAAGCGTACAACCGTCCTGAAACCTCGTGATTATTATAATTTATTTGATGACCATTATGTTTGTCGTCGATGTGCCATTGATGAAATGAAGAAAGAATTAGCATCAAAGAAGATTCAACTCGATACTACCACCTTCGATTATGCTCAAAAAATCCTAGATAAAACCAAAAAAGTAGAAACAGTAGTTTCTGTCTTTTCAAAAGGTGTAACAAATCTTGGAGAGCATACACTTTTCCGAGAAATTCCTGCTGAACATGAAGTTAATCCTCTTTCAGTAGCAGATATCGAAGTTCCTGAAAAATTAAAACAAATTATCATCAAAAAGCGAAAAATCACATCTTTACTCCCAATTCAAGCTCTAGCAATTTCCGCAGGCCTACTAAATGGAAAGAATTTACTAGTAGTTGCTTCAACAACTTCTGGAAAAACTTTAATTGGCGAATTAGCAGGTATTACTCGTATTCTGAATAATAAAGGAAAAATGATTTTTTGTGTTCCTCTTGTAGCTTTAGCAAATGAGAAATTCGAAACTTTCAGAAAATTCTATCAAGATTTAGGACTTCGAGTAGCAATCAGAGTTGGAAAAAGTAGAGTACGAGTCAAAGAAGAAGGTAGAATTAAAGATGATGTAAATGTCAAGAATTCAGATATCATTGTTGGAACCTATGAAGGAATTGATTTTCTCTTACGATCATCACCTAATCAATTAACTTCTGTTGGATCAGTAATAATTGATGAGATACAAACCTTGGATGACCCTGAACGAGGTCCGATCCTTGATGGTTTAATTGCTAGACTTCGAGGGTTATTTCCGAATGTACACTTAATTGGTCTTAGTGCTACAGTGGGTAATCCAGAAGAGTTAGCAGACGAACTAAAAATGGACTTAGTAAATTTAGAAGGACGCCCTGTCCCACTTGAAGAACATATTGTCGTTATGCGCAACAGGGAACGCAAAATATCTGAAATTGCAAAGATTATTGAAAATGAGTGGAAAATAAAGAGTAAAAATGGTTTTCGCGGTCAAACTTTATGTTTCACTAACTCTAGAAGAAATGCCCATCAAATTGCAAATACGCTTCATAATATGAGGTTACAGGTAGATAGTTATCATGCTGGACTTCCTTTTAGTCGTCGGAAACAGGTTGAGCAAGATTTCCTTAGAGGTAAACTTCAAGCGGTTGTTGCTACCTTTGCTTTAGGTGCTGGTGTAGATTTTCCTGCCAGTGCTGTAATATTTGAATCTCTTATGATGGGAAAAGATGTCCTTGATCCAAACGCTTTTTCTCAAATGTTAGGTAGAGCTGGACGTCTTGGAAAACATGATCGTGGTCGTGTATTGTTGTTAGCAACATCAGACCCGTTATCAACTGCAGATACTCGTTCTGAACTAGAAGTTGCTTTTCATTTACTCAATGCTGAATTAGAACCTGTTGATCTAGAATATGATGAAGATTATTGTGGTGATCAAATACTGGCGATTATCGCCTCTTATATGCGGAAAAAAATAACTATAACTGACATAAAAGAAATATTCGATTTGTTAATTGGAGCTAGTGCAGGATTCGTACAAGTTATTAATTTTTTAGTGAAAAAGTCCTTGATTATGCTAGACAAACCTAAAGGACCTCAACGTGAAGTTCTATTAACTCCATTCGGTAAAGCAAGTACAATCTCTTTTTTTCGTCCAAGTCAAGCAATTTCTGTGAAACGAAGTTTACAAGCAAAGCAAGATCCATTAGACATTGCACTCGAGTTAGAACCTTTTGAATCTATTCATCTTTCTCCTAAATTACATGGGTACCTAGAACGAACTTTTCGAACAAAATTTGGGACTCGACTCTTAACAGGACCAGCTTTAGATATTATGGATGAAGCCCAACGTAGTGATGAAGCTGGAGTTAATTTGGATAAGTGGATTTTGGAAATGTTTGCTTTTTGGGCCAAGAAATTCTTTGTTTGTCGGTGTGAAGAACGTCCTTATTGTGACTGTGGACGTTCAAAAATAAACAAGGAGATAGTTCGTTTACGAATTAAAGGATTGGATCCTGTACAAATATCAATAACATTGCGTCGTACATATGAGTTCTCAGCTTATCCAGGAGACATATTTAAGTGGCTTGATTCTATATTATATCGTCTTGATGGAATCCGTAGAATATCTAGAGCGTTAAACGTTCCACTTCAAATTGGAAAATTAATAAGACAGATTGAGAACCCGAAACGGTTCAATACATCACAAGCTAATTAATAATCAATTTTATCATTTCCCTTAGATATAAGACAAAGTTTATATAAATTGGTCGAAATATTTTAGACCAGTCAAATGTTAATGGTAATTCTTATGAGTAAAAAAGGGAAAAAACCTTCAAAATCGAACGAAAATAAGAAAAGGAAGATGTCACGCCTAGCTGATGCTACCAATGAATTCCATTTTCGTGTATTTCGCATTGAAGAAAATCTCTTTACCAATCCTGAAGAGGAACAAGCCCGGTGGTTATGTCATGCTTTAGGCCTCGCCGGTTCTTCTTCAAGAGAAGACAAGGAATCAATGATTACAGATATCCTTTGTGAAATTTTACAAGCAGTTCGAAAACACGAAGGTCTTACAAATGATGAATTATCAAGACGAGTTTATGTACGTCGAACGAAAAAAACGTCTATAGATGTTAAATCTCCATCAAGAGGAACTATTGCCTATCATGCGACACGTCTAGAAAAATCGGGTCTTATTGTGAGAAGAGGTAATTTTTGGGAGCTTCGTGAATTTACATTGGAACGTACTCTTAAACGTGTGAAAGAAGATTTAAACCGATTTATGGAAGACATTATAGCTGTTGCCCGTAATATTGACAAAGAATAGATCAAAAAGGAGTAAGTATACTTGGCTAATAAAAAAAGAGACTATTACACAGTTCTTGGGGTAAATAAGAGCGCTTCCCTTGATGAGGTTAAGAAAGCCTATCGAAAAGCCGCCTTGAAATGGCACCCTGATCGATTCAAGAGCGATTCAGAAAAAAAGACTGCTGAGGAACGATTTAAAGAAATTGGAGAAGCATATGCTATTTTGAGTGATCCTGAGAAAAAGAAGCTTTATGATCAATTTGGACATGGAGCCTTTGATCCAAGGGCCAGTCCAGGACCTGGTGGAGTAAGGTTTACTACATTCGATTTTGGGGACGCTAGTCAGATATTCGAAGAGTTCTTTGGTGGGGGTTTTTCAAGTGCATTTGGTGGAGGATCAGGCAGACGGGGACGTTCTCGATCAAATGGTGGAACCTCGGATTTTTTTGACATGGGTGATCTATTTGGTAAAGGATCTCAAGAAGGAAGAACTGGATTTCAATCATCCCCACATCAAATTAAAGGATCAGATGTTCATCTTCCCTTGAAACTCTCTTTTGAAGAATCAATGCAAGGAGTTTCAAAGAAGATACGTCTTTCAAAGGGAGTGTCAACTGATAGTCAAACAGTTAGGTTGAAAATTCCCCCAGGAATAACTGATGGGTCTAAATTAAAGGTTAAAGGACAAGGAAAACCTGGTGCGGGAGGTGGCCCACCTGGAGACATCATTATTAATATCAAAGTTGAATCACACCCAAAATTTACTCGTGAGGGACAAAGTCTAATTATTAAAGCGTCAATCTCACTTAAAATCGCTCTTATTGGAGGCGATATTGATGTTCCTACTTGGAATGGGAGACAAGTAAAAATCAACATCCCACCTGGAATTCAGTCCAATTCACGTATTCGCGTCTCTAACAAAGGAGTTCCTGGCAAAAATGGTTCTACTCCTGGTGATATGTTTGTAGTAGCACAAATTCAGATTCCTAAATCTATAACACAACGACAGAAGGAACTAATTCAAGAATTTGATGAGATTGAAAGAAAAAAGGACAATTAATTGATAATTATACAAGGGAAGGGTATTTTTTTTTCAATGGAGGTTGATTAAGTGATAGATTTTAATAAATTTACAGTTAAATCCCAAGATGCAATAAAAGAAGCACAAAGGATTGTAGAGGTCCAAAGAAATCCTGAAATTGATGTAGTTCACTTAACAGTTGCTCTTATAGATCAAGAGGGAGGGATTGTAGGCCCAATTTTAAAAAGAGTAGACATTGACTTATCTTATTTGCAGAGAGAACTGAAAACTATAATTGACCGATTTCCTGTTGTTTCTGGGACTACTGTAAGTCCAACATTTTCTAATAACCTCAAAAAAGTTCTAGAAGCTGCATTAAAGTATGCTGACCGATTTCAAGATGATTATGTAAGTACTGAACATCTACTCCTAGCTATCTGTACTATAAGTGGAGAAGTTGCAAATCGTTTCAAATTTTTAGGAATCACAGAAGAACGTTTGTTAAGAGCTATTTCAGACATTCGTGGAACTCAACCAATTACAGACCAAGAGCCCGAAAGCAAATTTCTAGCTCTTAGTCGATATTGTCGTGATCTAACACAATTTGCTCGACAGAATAAACTCGATCCTGTTATAGGACGAGATGATGAAATCCGTAGAACAATTCATGTTCTTTCTCGAAGGACAAAAAATAACCCCGTTTTAGTTGGAGACCCGGGTGTTGGTAAAACTGCTATTGTAGAGGGGTTAGCTCAACGAGTTTATAATGGTGATGTTCCTGAATCCATTAAAGACAAACGTGTGTTGGCTCTAGATATGGGCGCATTAATAGCTGGAAGTAAATATCGAGGTGAATTTGAAGATCGATTAAAAGCGGTTTTGAATGAGATTGAGAAGAACCAGGGTAAGATTATCCTCTTCATTGACGAGCTTCATACAGTCGTTGGTGCAGGTGCAGCTGAAGGAGCTGTAGATGCCTCAAATCTACTTAAACCTGCACTAGCAAGGGGTGAACTCCACTGTATTGGTGCTACAACATTGGATGAATATCGTAAGTATATTGAAAAAGATGCTGCACTTGAAAGACGATTTCAACCTGTTAAAATTGATGAACCCACAGTTGAAGAAACTGTTTCCATTTTGAGGGGATTAAAAGAAAGATATGAAGTTCATCATGGCGTTAGAATAAAAGATGAAGCCCTTATCGCAGCTGCAACCCTCTCAAACCGTTATATTAGCGATAGGTTCTTACCAGACAAAGCGATCGATCTCATTGATGAAGCGGCAGCTGGTCTCTCGATGGAAATACAATCGATGCCTACAGAAGTGGATGAAGTAGAGAGAAAAATACGACAGTTAGAGGTCGAAAGGCAGGTAATAAAACGAGAATCGGATACTGCATCAAAGGTTCGTTTGAAGATTTTAGAAGATGAATTAGCAGAGCTACGTAGCACTTTTGCTAATTTGAAAAATAGATGGGACGAAGAAAAGAGGATAATTCAAAAAATAAGGGAAACTAAGGAAGAAATAGAACAAACCAAGGTGAAAATCTCTACTGCGGAACGGGTAGTAGATTTAGAACGAGTTGCTAGACTTAAATATGGCACTTTGACCGAATTAACCAAAATCCTGAACGAATCAAACGATGAATTAGGCACTCTAAAAAATAACGAGCGTCTTTTGAAGGAAGAAGTGGGAGAAGAAGAAATTGCTGAAGTAGTTGCAAAATGGACGGGTATCCAGGTTCAACGGATTTTACAGGAAGAGAAGGACAAACTACTTCTAATGGAAGAAAAATTATCCCAACGAGTTAAAGGTCAAGGTCATGCAATAAAAATAGTATCTGATAGTATCCGACGAGCAAGAGCAGGACTGGCTGACCCTAATCGACCATTAGGGTCATTTCTTTTTCTTGGTCCCACTGGAGTCGGTAAAACTGAACTGGCTAAAACTTTAGCTGAATTCCTTTTTGATCATGAGTCCTTGATGATTCGTCTGGATATGAGTGAATATCAAGAACGACATACTGTAGCAAAATTGATAGGCGCACCTCCTGGTTATGTTGGTTATGATGAAGGGGGCCAATTGACTGAAGCGGTAAGAAGAAAGCCATATTCTGTTTTATTAATGGATGAAATTGAAAAAGCCCATCCTGATGTCTTTAACATGTTTCTACAGATTTTGGATGAGGGCCGGCTTACAGATTCCAAGGGCCGGGTCGTTGATTTCAAAAACACCGTCATCATCTTTACTTCTAATATTGGGAGTGAAAAAATCTTTTCACTTGCTACTAAAGCTGCAAAAAAAGAAGAGATCGACGATACAGTTACCAAAGAACTTCGTAAGTTCTTCCGTCCAGAATTTCTTAATCGAATAGATGATTTTATTGTCTTCAATACTTTAAGTGAAGATTTAATGGAAGAAATTGTAGATATACAATTGAAAGTACTCAAAACACGCTTAAAGCAGCTCAATCTCGATATTCAAATATCTAGTGATGTGAAACAACTCCTAGCAAAAGAAGGATTTGATCCCGCCTTTGGAGCCCGCCCATTGAAACGGGCGATCCAAAAAAACCTGGAAAATCTAATTTCAGAAACGATTTTGCGAGAAATATTTCCTAAAGGAACCCAACTAAAAGCATCATTAGATAATGGACAAATTATACTTTCAACAGCCAATTAGTGATTAAGAAGGTGGCTAAACAGTTTAATACTTAAGGAATGTACCATTATGATACTCTTCAAAGGCTCTTTGAAGCTCTTCCTTAGTGTTCATAACAATCGGACCATACCAAGCCACAGGTTCCCCAATTGGTTTACCTGAAATTAAAAGGAAACGAATCCCCTCATCTTTTGTTGAAATCTCTACTTTATTACCCTCTCTCTTGTAAATAATTAGAGATTTTGATCCGAGTAATTTGTCTCTCTTCTGGTCGAAAAATCCTTTTCCTTGAAGAACATAGGCAAATATGGTATTTCCATCTTTTACTTCATGAATGTAACTTCTTTTTGAATTAATAATCACATCCAAATATTGAGGATCAATTATGACGTCCTGAACTGGACCTATAATGTTATTTACTAGTCCTGAAATAATTTTTATCTTTATACCATCTTTGACTGATATTTCAGGAATTTGGTTCTTTTTTACATCACGATATCGAGGATCCATCATTTTATGTGAAGCAGGCAGATTTGCCCAAAGTTGAAGACCACCCATTATCCCATTAACACCTTGAGGCATTTCCTGATGGATAATTCCAGAGCCAGCAGTCATCCATTGAACTTCTCCAGGCCCTATGATTCCACCATTTCCAAGACTGTCTTCGTGTTTGACTTCACCGTCCAGCATATACGTAATGGTTTCAATTCCTCGATGAGGATGCCACGGAAATCCCGCTTTATATTCATCAGGATTATCTGATCGAAAATCATCAAGAAGAAGAAACGGATCTAGCAAATTATTCTCTTGAAAACCAAAAGCACGATTTAGGTGAACTCCTGCTCCTTCCATGGTCGGAATTGCCTCTGAGATCTGATCTATTTGACGAATGAGTGCCATTTATCTATTTCCTCCCTTTTATCAAACATAGTTATTTTTAGTTCTAATAAATCTAAATTTGCAGCCAAAGATCAACTAAACGATAATGACCAAAAAAAAACTAAAAAAAGTAGTTTGGATTGAAACTAGAACAAACTTTCAAGACGTTCAAGAAGAGCAAATTTTCTATTCGGTCGGCTTTTTTCAATTTCTACCATCACCGAACTAGCCATTTCTGCCATCTCTCTTAGCCCTTTTTCTTCAAAAACCCCTGCATAAGCGGATCCTTGGACTTTCCAACCGGTACGATCAGTATAATCCGCAGCTTGTCCTAGAAAGTCAGTAATATCCGATTGGTTAACTAATAGTTTAGAATATATGAAGTAATCAATCTCACTTGTGCCTAGATTCGCTCGAACTTGAGGTTCTACTCCTGCTGTGGGATATTTTCGACGTAATGTATCCCAAGAAGAATCTAATTCTAATAAAGTAGGTCTCATGTCATTTAGTAAGGCTAGAACTCCTTGTTGATCTCGTCCTACTTGTTCTTCTGCCTTTTCTTCCATACTGAGAGCTGATGCTAAAGCACGGGCACAAAGTCGAGCATTAACTAAACTTAATCCCTTAAGTTTTTGCTTACCTTTTCTTGCATCACCTGGGACCAGACCTGAAAAGAATTCACTTTCAAGGACATTCACTATCAGCTGTTCAGCAACAGAGAATGGAATTGTTTCACCACGCAGACCCGAGGGATGTACAATTCGTTCGATTACTCGTCCAGCTCCTGCGCGGCTATAATATTGCACACCGGTTTGCTTTGCCCGTTCAATTCCACGAACAATTGCTTCAGAAATATATCCACTACTGTTTGAAATGGTTTCATTTAGGTCTCGCTTAGTAACAGCAAACCCAATTGGGTAACCTTCATAGGGTAAACGAGGGGCTAAAGATAATGCTTGCCTCAATGATGTAGTCCAAAAAGCTTTTGTACACGAATCGAGAACAGTGATTATTCCTTCAGCAGTTTCACCATATGCAGTTCGTAAAGATGCCCATTTTTCTTGTCCCCCAACGGGTAGTAAGAGTGAGAACAATTCAGGTTGTTTTGGTGACGAAAAACGGAAATATTCCGTTTCAATTGTTCCACCAAGATTCTCTTCATATACTGATTCAGTATCACTTAAACTCGCAAGACGTGTAGCTAGTGCTGTTTTTCCCCCACCTTGTGAGCCAACAACTAGAATTCTCCCAGCACAAGTTTCATCTTTCTTAATGATTTGATCTTTTAGTTTTTCTTCAGAATCTTTGTAGGACCCTTTATAATTCATCTTTTTCGCCTCATAAGTTTGAAATTATAGAATAGAGGTCTTTTGGATCCTTTGCACTTACCTTGGTAAGAATTGAAACTAATTCATTCTTTTCAGGACCCCTTTCCAGAAATTTTCGGGGTCTATGAAGAACCTCAACCGCACTTGTTGCCTCTTCTATTAGTTCTGCCTCACGAAATCCCATTACAGTTAATTTTTTCTGTTTAAAAATTGGAGAATAATGAACCAAGAATGATTTATCTTCTATTCGCTTGAAAACAACTTGTTTGAGATTTACATTACCTTGTAATTTTCTAGCGTCTGGTACACTGAGTGCATTCACAACTAAGGATTCTAGAATTCGTGCTATTTGCATATACCATGGATAACCTGCAGCTTGGATGTGTCGAGGTTGGAATGTAAAATCCTTTTGAGAATAGACACTCACTTCAGAGAATTCATGTTGACCTGTCCTTTCATCTTTAGAAAGGGAATAATCTACCTGCCAGGCGGGTATGAATTTTTTGGAAGTAACTAGTTGAGAGCGATCTTCTTCTGCATAAACAGATCGAAGGATTCTCAAGGCCCTATCTTCTTCATCAACAAGAGTCTCTTCAAGAATTATTGCTAACATTTCAGAGATATAATTCCACGTAAGTTGAGGTAAAAGGTTCACTGTGAAGAAGTTGCTTCCAGGTTTCTTGTAACTATTCCGATCAACTCGTCCTCCAAGGACGGCATTTGCAAGCCTTTGACAACTTTCAAGGATATCAAACTTAGGTTGTCGCTCTGAAATCAATAATAACGTAGATCTTAATATTTCAGATTTAACTCCAAGAAAATCATAGAGCCAGACAATCGGAGGAAGACCGAAGACATCTATTTCAAAATTAGCAGATTGCATAAATGCATCCTGTTGTTTTAGTTCATTGAACGGTGCCATAATTTGCTCAAAAAGGCTAACTGCTTGTGAATCTGGGGGAATATTTCCGATAAGATCTGATCGTCTGTGATGATCCAAGAATGATAAACCAAGTAAGTAACGAGGCCTTCTCTTAGTGGTTGTTTCAGGTTCTGGGATATTTTTTTTGAGAAGAGAAGCTATTTCTGGTTTTGAACTCAACCAATCGACGAGGGAAGATATGCGATATCGATCAATATCTAAAATATAGCTATTTGCTAATTCATTTCGTATTTCATCAGTTAACCTTGGTAAATTTAACATACTCCTGGCAAGTAGCTCAGCTTGTGATGTACTAAAAGCTCCATCTGCTCCTTGGGAAATTCGGTAGAGATCCCACTGATCCTGATCAAAATCACGTGAAAAACCAATTTCAGGTATTCGTTGTTCAATTGCCTTTCGAATTTTAGTGGCATCGATTTGTTTTTTGAATACTTCAGATGCAACCTTTTGAAGAATTATTGCATCTACATAAATATTTTGACGTCGATATGCCTGATCCGGACCAAAATAAGATTTTGCTCGTTTCATTACCTTTTGGAAGTTAATTTGATCAGCAAATGGATAAAGCATTATCCCAACAAGGTTTGAAATATTGTCTCGCCAACAATCAGCGAGAATTTTCTTTCGAGCTTTTTCAAGTTGAGTGATTCTTTTATCAAGGTCGTCAAACAGCGATTTGACGTCGTTGTAATTATTGATTTCATACCATTGTGTAATATTATGCGTTTTAACAAGAGCACTAGCTTTTTCTTGTAATTCTAGAATTTCCTGTTCTTCCTCGTCAAATAAAGTTTGAGAAAGCTCTGCAACTGGATCTAACCAGTTTTTTAAAACCTTAAGTGCTAAATAAAATTTAGCAGTCCACAACTTCTCATCGTCTATGTCTTTGGGGAGATTTCGAGCTTCACGGATGTTTTGTAACTGAAGTTCAAGGTAATTGACTCCAAGTGAACCTATTGACTGTGAAAGTCTCTCTTCCATGTTTCCCAAGTCAATGGTCATTTTAGGACATCTCCTCAGTTCGTTCCTGATCTAAAGTCAATTTTTCTAAAGCTTGTATTTGCGGAAAGAATGTAGTATCGAATAGTTGTCTAGTAATTGACGATCTTTCTTCTTCAGAGGTGGTTGCAGAGGAAAACATAAGCTCTGTACCTTTCAATGATAAGATTACGGCATACACGGTTAAGTCATTATCACTTGGGTCAATCTCTGGGTAGTTTTCTTCAAGCCAATTGATAGCTGTGTTTCCATATTGTTTTACTAAAGATTGAGGTGTATCTGTTGTTTGTTGGAGTTCTTTTCGTAAATCGAGATCTCCCATTGCTTCCATTTGTCGTTTTACAATATCTTTCATATCTTTGAAATACGCCTCTCCTCTAGGAAAGAGAGTATCGCCTGCTGCTCTAATACGATCTTCAATTTCTTTAACAGATTCACAATTACTTATATCTAGGACTTTATCTATTATCTCGATTCTAATATTATTAGGTAAAACCGCATTGCGTAAGTTTTGCCGTCGTTTAGCCATAATTGACCGTTTTGAACCTGCCCCCTCAGGAATCGGAATTTGACTCTCCAAGCGTTTCATTACACTTTCAACCATTGTGACCCCAATATCAAGTAGAATAGTATCTTTTTCCAATCTTTTTCTATCAAAAGGAATAGGAAATGATGATTCAGAGTCAAATCGTTGTTTTATTTCTTTTTGTGTGTCAAGTAAATGTAATAAGTTCGAGCTATATCCTACATAGTCTTTTGAATAAGCATAATCCGTTCGAATTGAATGACGAAGCCTGGTGTAAATACTAAACCATCTCGCTAGTAATATACTATCCCGTAGATATTTTTTTACTTTTTCTTGTCCTTTCTCAGAGAGAATGGCGAGAATATTACTTTGTTGTTTTTCTAGGTGTTCTTTTGCCTCAGGAAACTCTCGTAATAGTGCATAAAGCCAAATCTGTGCAATACGTAGCGGAAAATATTCTTGGTCATCATTTGCAAGGTATTTGAGAGCAAAATTTTCAGTCGTACTTACTTCTGGGTGCCCAAATCCAATTAAGGGACGAGGATCTCCCGGCTGCGCTGTATCGATAAATCTAACTCTAAGAAACATATCTAATTGATAGGGGTCTAAAAGAAGTGAAATAATTTCATATAATTCTTCTTCTGAATATCGAAACAATTCCTTAGTCATTGCAGTAAAAAAGCCATGAAGCTCTAATTGGGTTTGAGCTATTAAAATTATTCCTTTTTTAAGCGATTCTGTGACTATTTTGGTAGGGGGATCTAATTTTTCCAGTAAATTTTCCCTTGTTTCAATGTGTGGTTGGTTTTTATCCGCAAGAAATGATGTTCGAACAATAAAATCAATTTCATCTTCTTTGATTCCTTTGAGGAAGTTCATACGTTCTGCAAAAAATGCTAACTCTGCATACCATTCTCTAACTATTCCTCGTGCTTCTGCTTGAATCATGCGTTCTACGATAGTTTTCCTAACACCAGAGGCATCCCAAGCATGTACGGAATCATCTCCCTCAAAAATAGATTTTTTTACTGCTGTTGCGGAGCTAGTACTTTGAACCTCGACAGGGAATCGTTTTACATAAAGATCACCAAATAAGAGAGTCCAATTTGCTTTAGTTCCAAGACGTTTCCAAGATTGGCGTGCTTTTTCATAGATATCTAAGTCTGAGTTCTCCTTTGTTTCTTTGGGTTGGGTAGAATGTTCTTGAGAATTATCATGGCCCAAATTTTGAACCTCAATTGGTCAATTTGTGAATCATTGATAATTTCATTCTCACAACTAGTGAAGTAGGAAAAAAAAGAAGTTTATCTTAATGAAAGTTATTGACAATCGACCTTAATATAACCACAGAATTAGTTTCTAAGACCTGCACAATGAAAAGTTCAACACATAGTGCAAAGGAAGAAGAAATTCTAGAAGCTATTCTTTACCTTCAGTTAGGGAAATCCTCTGTTGCTGGAATAAAGTACTCAAACAATTTTATTCCTGTTGCTGAATTGGTGTCTCGACTTGAGAAATCTTGTGTGGAAGTTACTACTCATACTGCGACCCTAAATACAATCACACGAAAGTTAAGTCAGAAGAAAGAAGGGGGTCCCTGGTTAGAGTATGAACCTCATGTTGGAGTCCGATTTACAGAAATTGGCTTAGAATTTACTAAAACACTCCTTCGTAATCATAGACTTGCTGAAAGACTATTAGTTGAGCTTCTTGGTTTATTTATTGAAGAAGCGCATAGTGAAGCATGTTTGTTAGAACATGCAATCTCTGAACGTGTTGCAGACAAGATCGAAAAAAAACTAGGATCGGATAAAGCTCCTTTCTGTCCTCATGGGTTTCCAATACCTTCAAAAGAAGAAGAAATCCCTGAAACATATAATAAGGTTCTTTCTAACATTAAATCCTCAACAGAGGTGATCCTTCGAGGATTGGTAAATGAATCCTCTCAATTTCTAATAGAAATTCGCTCTTACGGACTTGAGCTTGGTGTAGAGCTTAAAATCCTCGAGAATGTAAAGCCACATGGACCAATTTGTGTTCATTTACAAAATGAAGGCAGATTAATTCTTCCTCGCGAAATTGCATCGAGTCTATTGGTAGAAATCATAGATTAACTAATGTGATTCGTCTGTTTTGATTGAAATGGATATGTAATAGGTTTTATTATCTGCTGAGACAATTTTCCA
>JAEOTI010000051.1 GCA_016839955.1 Candidatus Hodarchaeota archaeon
CAAAATCAATAAGCGGGTTTCTGGGGGCACATCCCAGCATAGATACAACCTTATCAAAGATCATACCCCTGTAGGAATCTTTATATCGATTATGGCTGATGTCATTTCCCACATCTAATACAATCACCTGAGAATAGACCCACTTGACGTCGGGGTCGGCCAAGAATTCTTCTATTTCAAGTTCCAATTTTCTTGGTCTAAATATATCATCCCCATCGAGCCAAGTCACAAAATCGCCCCGTACAGCATTAAGCCCTGAGTTTCTATTTTTGGGAATGCCGAGGTTTTTTTTATGAAATATCCCTTTGACAAGACCAGGAAATTTTTGTTCGAAGCCTTTTATAAGATCTTGAGAACCGTCACTTGATGCATCATCACATATGATAATCTCAAAAGGATTATAAGATTGATTGAGTACACTTTCAATAGCCTCTTTTAGGTCATCCTTTTGATTATAAGAAGTTATTACTACACTAATATTTTGAAGGAAACTGTCGAGTTTCATATAATGAATTGGCAGGTAGCTGTTTTAAGAGAACATTGACTTATTCATAATAAACCAGAAAGATCCTCCACCACGATTTGCATTACCCCATCTATTATCATCTAAAATTGGTTCCAATATTTTTAACAGCTCCGGATCATTGTTTATAAAGGCATTTGGAAGTAGAATATCAAAACGGACACCTTCAGCAAGAAGATAGGCTGCAAGAAGATATTGTTCAGAGTAATATCTTTCGCCCCAATGAGGTGGATAATCATTTGGAAGGAATATATCATGAATTTCAACGATTACACCTTTTTGAAGTCTAGGAAGAACGTCGATGAATATAGTTGTTACATCAGAGTTCATAAAGCAACGGTGAGAATTATCAATGAAAAGGATGTCTCCTGGATTTAGCTGCTCGAAAAACTTAACATTAATATCCTCGACGGGTTTCCTGATAATTTTATCACAGATTTCATCAATTCCTTCTCTAGGCTGCGGATCAATTGAATAGATAACAGTATTCAATTTATGATCATTTATTGCCCGTCTGGCAAATTTAGTTGAATTCCCCGATCCAATCTCAATAAATTTGCTTGGTTTATAAATGGAGAGAATCGCATATAGGACAAACGAATCCAAACCCGGTAACCACATGTTATCTAAATGAGGTTCATATGGTCTGCTTTCATCGTAATCTTTTTGTATTTTAAGGAAAGAGTGTTTGTACTTGACTAATTCTTTAAGAAGTTTTTTATAGGAAGCTCTTTTTTGATCGATTATTTGATATATAATATTGTGTGGTTGCTTGTCATAACCCCACCTTGGTTTCTTGAAAGATTCTTTCCTAAAGTAATTAAGTTCTAGATTATCTTTTCTATCATACCGCAAAAGACTTTTGCACAATTTATTAATTTTATTAACAACGAAAGACATTCGGCCATATTCCTTTCAATTCTATATTTTACTTTCAATCAATTTTTTGAAGTTTTTAATTTTTTGAGGTATAATTCTAAATCTCAATATTTCGTAATTGTTAAAATATTTCTTCATTACTTTTATTCTTTCTTTTTCAAAGTTTGTCGTCCAGCTCTTGCCTTGTGTTGACATGACACTGATTTCTCTATCCATATAGTGAAATCTACATTTGCGTACTAAGAAAACATTCAGAATCCAGTCATAATCAGCTACGACTTTA
Organism: Candidatus Hodarchaeota archaeon; assembly: GCA_016839955.1. The sequence continues at coordinate 1,686 of JAEOTI010000051.1, forward strand.
AACTCTTCGGAAAAGCCGTTTGTTTGTTGAAAAACAATTTTTCGAGAAAACAATGTTTGATGTTGAATTGTCATTCTTGCCAGTTGCTCCCGGGTCACTTCAAAAGATTGTCTTTTGATCACCATTTTCTTGCCATAATCAAAGATCTGGTTGCCAAAAATAATATCGATGTCTGGATTTTTGAGGAAAACACGTGCAACATCTTCTAACACTCTATCATCACCAAAATAGTCATCAGAATTGAGAAAAAAAATAATATCACCAGTGGAAGCGCTAATTCCCTTATTCATAGCATTATAAATACCACTGTCAGGTTCGCTTATATAGTATTTTATACCGTCAATATATTTTTTTATAATACCTAAGGTCCCGTCAGTTGATCCTCCATCAATAACAATATGTTCAACATTAGGATAAGTCTGAAAGCGTAAGCTTTTGATTGCTTTTTCGATGAATGATGCGGAATTTAATGAGACCGTAATAATTGATATTTTCAAAGATGGCCGCATCTTTTCAATAAACTTTCCAAAAACCTTAAAGGCTTTGTTATTTTCCAGCTAATACTATTTTGCAAAACATCTCTCTCAGCTATAAATGTTCTGATAATATAATCCTTTCTCTTAGTTATTTCGTTCTTCTATCTTATTGTATCGTTTTTCAAGTGCTTATAAATGTGGTTCCTCATACTAATTTGTGGGTACGAATGAATTCTAAAACTTGAAAGCATGAATCAAACCCCGCAATTCCTTTTAGTGGTAAACAGAAAGGAAGGAGGGAAAATATTCATGTTGATAGTAAGTATAATCCGAAAAATCTTGGGACTCAAAAGGCATTGTGTGAAACAGGTTATCAATATTCATAGTTTTCTAAATATATGTTTTAAAAACTTAATAGGCATTACAATTACATTTCCAATTTTATAAGATGTACTGTTTTTAAAAATTTCATGCATAAGTCTTTCATTGTGTTTTTTTAAAGATTTTATTTGGTTACTTAATGGGTTAATATACTCTTGATTTAAGTAAAGAATTTCTGTGATTAATAATTCTATGTTGTAATTGCCATTTTGTTTCTTTTTGGTATTTTCAATGGATTTAAGATAATGTAAGAATTTTTCAATAGTATTATCCAAATTCAAGTATTCATTAAAAAAAGAAAAACAGTTTTCGCTCAAATCATTTTTTAATGAATCAAGCATACTACCCAAATCTTTAATATTCTCAAACCAAATTCCAATATTAAATTTATCAATATATCCTATAATCGGGTGAATTTTATTTGTAGCTATTGGGATTCCGTGTTGCAGATAGGTGGATATTTTTCCGGAAGCGAGTCCTATGTATTGAATATTCTTTCCCTCATATTTCGCTCCTTTGATTGGGTTGTAAAAAGCAAGTCCTAAATCTGCTGAACTTAAAGCATCATTCATGCTATCAAAAGAATCAAAGACTTCGGGAGACAAATGAAAATTTGGAATACCTTCAATTAATTTGCGATATTTGCTATCTATTAAATTGAAGCCATATCTATTATGAATAACAATATGCCAATCTTCAGGTATTGTTTTTGCATTTGCAATTATATCATCACTCATAGCCCATTGATGTATAGTTCCCATATACAAAGCTATCTTTTTATCATTCGGAATATTGAATTTCTCATGCCAATAATTTTTCTTGGTGCTTTTTCTAATTCCTCTTCCCGCTACAGGAATATAGAAGAATTTATCAGGATTAATATTGTTTTCAATTTTTAAATGTTGAGCTCTGACTTCGTCTTGTACTATTGCAAAACTAATATTTCGACAGGCTTCTATTTCTAATTTTTTATTTTCAAATCCAATCTCATCGGAGAATAAAATCTCATAAGAAATATAACCATAAGGAATTGAGTGTAGTCTTGATAGTATTTCAGCTTCAATTATTCCAATATCTACTCCAATAATTAGATGATAA
>JAEOTI010000279.1 GCA_016839955.1 Candidatus Hodarchaeota archaeon
ATTACAAAATCCCCCACTTTTACTTCATCAACATCAATTTTCAATTCTTAATTATCTCGAATAACGTGAGCTGTTTTAACCTGCAGATTCATTAGGTTTTTAATGGCCTCTGATGTTCTACCTTTTGCAATTGCTTCCATGTACTTTCCTAAGACTACAAAGGTAATCAATAAGGCAGCAGTTTCAAAAAAAACTTCAGATTCGAACGAAGGTTCAAAAATGGGGTATATCATCGCAAAAAGAGAGTAAAAATAAGCAGCTGATGTGCCAAGAGCAATAAGTAAATCCATATTAGCAGTCTTATTAAGAATTGATTTGTAGGCACTTTTATAGAATTGCCAACCTACAATAAATTGTACAGGGGTGGTTAGTAGGAAAAGGATGAAATCCTTCCATAATAAATGGTTAATCATTTGTTCTTGCTGTAAAAATTTTGTTAGACTTGGTATGATGAAGTCCAATTCAGGCATAGCTAGCATTGTAATAACAAAAGTTGGAATACTAAACAACGATGCAAATATTAACGAGTTCTTCCATCTATTCATTTCTCTTTCACGAGCAGCCTTTTCTTTGTCTTCATACACCTTCTCTTCAAGTTCCTCAGCGTTGTAACCCACTTTTTCAATGGCCTGAATTAGAGTTGAAATAGATTTTAACTCAGAATCAAATACAACTGTGGCTCTATTTGTTGCTAAATTGACTGAAGCAGATAATACTCCGGGCATAGCATTAAGGGTCTTTTCAATGGATATTACACAAGCTTGACAATGCATTCCGATTATTGATAGGGCTGTTTCACCAATTTTTGGTTGTTGTATTAATTCTGCATGATATCCAACCTTTTCTACAGTTTTAATTAGTTGGTTACCATCAGTTTGGTTCTTATCATGCTGAACTCGAGCTCTGTTAGTAATTAAATTCACCGAAACTCTCGATACACCAGGAAGTTTCGCAATTGACCTCTCAATACTAGTGACACAGGCTTGACAATGCATACCCTCAACACGTAATTCTGTTTCTGTAGTAGATTGCAAGATTTTACCACAACCCTTTGTTGTCTGTGATTCTCCCTACCTCCAAGAATCTGAGTATTGATATATGCACAATTTTCTTTGAAAAGGTGCAGGTTCTGGCAGTTATCAGAATTCAAAAAGTTGAAACGTTGAGTAATTTACCGTTTCAAATGGAGTAAATTAACCATGAACGACTCTGATACAAAATCCGGACCAAAATTTGACCTTTCGGATGGTTTTGGGAAAGAAGATTTTCTTGCGATTATCTATGGCTTCTTCCGATTCATATTTTTAGTGATAAAGATAATTCTTTGGCCTTACCTCTGGTGCATGCGAGAATTGGGGAGAACAGCTCGTTTTATCAGACATTCTCATGATGAACCTTTGAATGAGTCTGAAAAGCGATTTTTACAGTCACTACCTCTCTTTTTTACAATTATTGGTTTACTTGGTGGTTTCGCAGTAGCAATATTCCTTATAATTGGTTTAACTGATACATTACAAGATTTTTTTAGAGATTTTGACACTGATGTGATTCTTGACGACACTAGCAAATTTCTTAGTAATATTGCAAAAGGGTCTTGGGATGCTGTTGTATTCGCTGGCTCTCTAATTAATGGGTTCTTCGAATTTAGTGTGGACGTCTTTGAAGGAGATGCCGCATTAGCTCTTGGTGCATTATCAATTATAGGGTTTGTACTCATCATTGGATGGTTCGTTATTAGTGAAACAGGGGTTGTTCAAGCAGCATTTGGTAAAATCGTATCAGGTTTGCTTTATATGCGTGATGCCCCAAATGCAATATGGACAAAACTAAACAACTTCTATCTCGGGATTAATGCAAGTTTTGCGAGCATTATTATTGGTACTGAACGATTAGAGACTCGAAGACAACAATATTTTCAGAAAGTACTTTTAGGAACAGTTGTCTTGGGAATTTGGACATTTCTATGGGGTATTGTCTTAATGGCGACGAGAGATTTCCCCTCAAATGAAGAGAAAATCTTATGGCTGTCCTTAGTTCTTTTCTTCCTTGGAATCATTACAGGAGTAGTAGAATTGGCCTTCCTTGTTAGAGTTTTAGACCTGATTTCAAGAAATAAGTACCGAGCATCTAATCCTTAAGATGATGAGGCAATTCATTGACATCCTCAAATGGTCACAAACCATCTATCACCGAGGCGAAAATCTCCCACCGAAACGCATGGAATCTATTATTTGCTAGTCAGATTGTGAACATTGGTTTTGGTTTGATTATGATTTTCATCCCCTTGCTTGGGGATGAAATTCACCTCCATCCTGGAGAAATAGGATTAATAATCTCGATTTTTATGGTTTCTAGGGCAATAGCGGCAGCTCAAGTTCCAGGTCTATCAGATAAGATTGGACGAAAGAAAATTCTCGTCACTGCGATTTTTATTTATTCTATAAGTACAATCTTTCTAGGATTTGCTAGAGATTTTCTAACTCTCTTTCTACTTCGAATTATTGAAGGGGCAGCTACAGGAGCAGCTTTTCCTACTGCAGAAGCGTTATTGGTTGATAGTGTCCCACCAAAAGAACGTGGCGCGTGGATGGGCAAATATTTTACTACGTTTAACATTGGCTTTGTGATTGGCCCTGGTTTGGGAGGTATTCTCTATATTTTTGGAAAAGAATCCTTAGGATTAACGCCCCTTGAAGCTTTTGCATTCCCATTCCTAGTTACAGGTTTGTTTGGAATGGCCTCATTTTTTGCAATTATTTTTTGGGTTTCTGATGTCCTCCCACATAGTCAGACAATAGTTAAGAAAAAACAGGTTCAAAAGGAAGAAAAAAAATCTCAATCTACTCCATATTATCATTCTTTCCTTACAATAGCCGCAATCAATGGCTTTGCAATTGGTTTAGTCATCCCTGTTTTTGCTTTGCATATTCAACATAGTTTTAATCTAGAAACAGGTTTGATTGGATTTATATTCACTATAAGTGGCACTGTATCATTATTTGTGAACTATCCAGCTGGTAAGTTATCTGATAAAGTAGAACGTATGTATATAGTGTTTGTTGGCATGTTTTTTATGACAATCTCATTTGTGGGAGTTGGACTAGCCACCAGTCTAACTTTCGTTATTGCGTTTTTCATTTTAAGAGCAATAGCTATACAAGCATTCATTCCTGCTTATCGAGCTTTTCAGGCAGATCAGATCCCCGTTCAACGCCGTGGGGAAATCATGGGAAAAATCCAATCTTCTTTCAATGTTGGAGCTTTCTTCGGACCTTTAATTGGTGCTTTTATCTACGAAATCTATGAAGGAGATAAAATTAAGCTACCTGGTGGATATGAGTTCTTAGGTGGGGGTATCCCCTTTTTATTGTCTGCAGCAGTCGGTTTTTTACAATTAATACTAGCTTTTTACATTTTAACAAGTGAAAGAACGAAAAAACGAATCTTTATTGATAAGAAGGAAACTCCAGAATTTCCCACCGTGAGGGAAATAATCAGTACTTATTCATCAGGGTTTGGAGCAGGTCCTTTAACAGGGTATGAGACATTTAATGAAAAAAATGAAGAAAATCAGAAATATGTCTAAAAATTATATAATTCAATGTGTTAATGGAAATTTAATTCTATTTTAAAATAAAAAAAAGAGGTAGGAATTTGATTCTTTAATGAAGTTTTAAGGTTTCTAGTTCTTTCATGAACCAATCCTTATCTTCTTTCTTCTTGATCTTTTCTGCAGCTTCTTTAGCTTTATTGGAAAATTCTTCGTACTTTTCTTTGTCCCCTGTTACTCCATATGCACGTGCTACTGCCTCGA
>JAEOTI010000280.1 GCA_016839955.1 Candidatus Hodarchaeota archaeon
ATGTTTCAGCTCCTTTAACAATTGCTTTTTGGCGATTCGTTCTTGCTTCAATTTTTCTTGTTCCTACATTATTGTTTTTCCAAGTAAAAGAGCCCCAGTATGCGTGGGACGACGTTCCGGATTACTTTTTTTTAGGTTTAACTGGTGTTGCTACCTACAATTTTCTTTTCCTCACTGGACTTCGTTATACAACTGCATCGAGTGGAGCGCTGGTTGCAGGTGCCAATCCAATATTGATAGCGATATTTGCTACACTTTTCCTAAAAGAAATCACCAACATAACTAAAATAGTTGGATTTTTTATCGGTATGCTTGGAGTAATATTTGTGATTGGTATTGATGTTTTAGAAGGAACAGGATGGTTCGGAAACCTAATAATCTTTATTGCAATGATTTTTTGGGCAACCTATTCCATATCTCTAAAAAAATTAACATCACATTATTCAGCCATGGAATTAACAACTTATAGTGTCATTTGTGGGACTATTATTCTTTTCCCGTTAGCATTGTTTGAATCAGGGAATTCACTTTTCAAATTTGAGTTTGAAACCTGGATGGGAATATTCTATCTTGGTTTTTTTGCTACATATGGAGCCTTTAGTCTTTTCAACCGTAGTCTTGCACGAATTGGAGCAAGTAAAACTGCAATATTCATCAATCTTGTTCCAATATTTGGTTCCTTGTTAGCTATTTTATTATTAGGAGAAACTGTCACCTTATTCAAGATTTTAGGATTAATGTTCGTTATTTCAGGTGTATTTATTGTCACTCAATCGGATAAATTGTTTTTTAATAAAAGATATTCAAATTAATTGTCTCAATAGATAAAATACCTAATCTGTCTATTAAGAGCCAAACAAAACCATTTAATACAATTCTATAATTTTAACTTGAAATCTCTAATTTCGTTATAAAAACGGTAAAATGGTGAAAATTAATGGAACCTGAGAAATTAAAGTATTTCCTACCAGTACTGGGCATAATAGCAATACTTACAGTAGTTCTAGTCTCAACTGATTGGGACTTCGTGTTAAATGACCCAGGAATAATAATGGTGATAATATTACTAGGTTACATGTTTTTTGGAGTCATGATCGGGATAATCTATTTTGGTATGGGGTATTCATGGTTTCAAGCAGATCCTGGGCAACAAGGGCAAACTATGGTTAAAGGAACACGATATACATTTTCAGGAGATACAAAAGCACCGTTCTATAAATATAGATTTCAATATATAGCAACTTTCCTGACTGGTTTTATAGTACTGATTATTATCACGGCTATTGTGGGGTTAGGGTAGAGAAAAACAACTTAACATTATCAGGATTTCAAAAGGGGGAGCTCTCATTTTTCCCTATGAAATGCTGATAAAAATCCATAAAAACGGAAACTGAAATTTATGGAACGTAGTAAAGAGAAAATATCCCAGTATATTACAAAATATTATCAAAATTGTGATCATATTGAAATTGCTAATTTCAGAGAAATCAATATAGGATGGGAAACAAAAAAATATTCGCTCTCAGTTATCTGCAGAGAAAAATCTGAAATAAAAGAAAAAAGATTACTCTTTAGAGTTTTTTCAGGTGGACATGGAGTTTTCCGAGCTGAAAACGAATATAAAATCATGAAAGTACTTTATGAACTTGGATACCCTGTTCCTCAAGTTCTTGGAGTAGAAAATAAGAATTCTCCATTTAATGAACCTTTTATCATTATGCCATTTATCGATGGCGAATCAATGATGTCATTAATTGAGAAATCAGAATCTAAACAACAAAACGAATTGCTTATGAAATTCCTGAAGCTTTTTGTTGACCTTCATGAGTTAGATTGGAAAAATTTTCAATATATGACCAAAGAAATTAGAACTGAGGATTCTACTTGGTTTATTGAGAGAAATACTCTTCTATTCGATAGAATGTTACAAAATTATAAAAGTACACAAGTTTTACAACCAGTCGTATCTTGGTTAAAGGAAAAAGCACCAGAAATTACCCCTATTCCTCTTTCACTATTACATGGAGATTTCCATCCAGATAACATAATGATCAAAGATAACGGATCTGTGTTTGTAATAGATTGGGGTGGAGCTTTAATTGGTGACCGGAGGTTTGATTTGGCTTGGACAATTCTTTTGGCAACAACATATGGGTTTCCAATTCGTGAAGTGATTTTGAATGGATACGAACAACTTACCAAAAGGAAAATCGAGGATATAGTGCTCTTTGAAGTTATGGCGGTAATAAGAAGACTCTCTGATTATATAATTAGTACATCAGGTGATAGCTTAGGTATGCGATCTGATGTAGTTCAACTGATGAAAAAAGATTCATATCATTATTTGAATGTTCTAGAATTCTTAAAAGAGAAAACAAAAATTGAGATCCCTATTTTAGAAAGAGAATTTAGTCAATAGAGCTTTTTTCTAATGTGAAATACCAATCATAGGGGTGTTGTGAAATGATTCTAAATTTATCATTTATTTGATCAGAAGATTATTATAAATTAACCATTTTAAATGTCCTATTTAATTGAATTTATTAGTAATAAAGAGTTAAATTATTCGAAAGATGAGAAGGGACTCTTATTGTCTGAGAAAACTACTTGTATAAACTGTGGTAGTGTAATCTTCCCTGACGATTCCTTTTGTGCCACTTGTGGAGAGATTATTTCTTCTAAGAGTAGTGAAGTCCAAATAACTACAACAGAACCGATTATCCATACAAAATCGTATATCCAGACAGTTTACGCTCATGAACTCCTAGCATTAATACGTTCGGAAGATAAAATTCAAGAATTTTATGAAGTGAGCGATTGGCCTTTCAGTCTTCGAAAATCATTTGCTGCTCTTACTGACAAGCGACTATATTTTTATGATAAGTTCATAGAGAGAAAAACCGGTAGTATGAGCTTACGAGATATCAAAAAACTCAAATTTGAGGAACGAAATTGGTTTTTAGTTGTAGTTGGAATAATATTGATCTTTCCTTTCTTTCCTCTTGGCATAACTGCAATTCTTGGTGCAGTATTAATTGCTAAAGGCTTAGAATATGGTTTAACAATAGAGACTTATCATTTTCACAAATATACAATTCGAGGAAATGAGAATCGTATTCGTGCTCTTCATGCAGAAATTTATCGAAAAGTTAAAGCTAAGGAATCTTGAAAAATCCTATTAGTTCAAAAAGAAGAGAATTGATTTTTAGATATTTCTCTGACTTAATAAGATCTTATCCTTAGTTTGTGTTGACGATGAGCTCATTCACTGATCCAAATTGTCCTATTTGTCTCCAAGATGTTAGTTATATTATCGAGGATAAGGAAATTCTCCGAAATATTACAATTAAAATACAAAAAGATGGAATTACTGGTATCATTGGTCCTTCTGGTTCTGGAAAGAGCACATTTCTAAGGCTACTCAATAGGTTAATTTCACCGACAACAGGAAAAATACTACTAGATAGGGTAGAATTACGTGAAATACCACCAAGAGAATTAAGAAAAACAGTTGGATTAGTTCAACAAAGACCTTTTCTATTTTCAGGGACAGTCCGTGATAACCTTATCTATGGACCTCAGATTTGGGAAATTAAATATACTGAAGCAATATTATTAGATCTTCTTGTGAAAGTTGCTTTGCCTTCAGACTTTTTAGACCGTAATATTGCAGGTCTTTCTGGAGGAGAGCAGCAACGAGTCAGTTTAGCTCGTAGTCTAGCGAATCAACCAAGAATTCTTTTACTGGATGAACCTACTTCTGCTTTAGATATTGGATCAGAAGAGGTCTTTGAAAAAACTCTTCGTGCTTTATCTGGGGAAGGAATCAAAATAATTATCGTTACACACAGTTTAGAGCAGACTAAGCGGCTAACAGATCAACTACTTTTTTTACGAGAAGGACAACTCATAGAAAGTACTACTACTCAAGGATTCTTCCAGCGGTACAACGAGGAAGATGTTCGTATGTTTTTCAAAGGAAAGGATGTGATAATTTGAGTTTTACTATCCAAGGTTTTCAGATCATTGCTACCATATTTCAACAACTATTATCCTTTGATTTAGGCGGATTCACATTACCTGGAGAACTCCCTTCAGATAAAGAATCTGAAGATACAATCCGTAGAATTTTAGTCTCGTCAATATTCTTACTCATTTTATGTGTTCTATCTTTTTGGCAAAGGATTAAGCTTGAAAGGTTATTTTTTTTAAGTTATTTGAAAGGTTTTGTACAAATTGTGCTTATGGCAACAGTCTTGATCATTTTATTTGGTTTAGAAGATTTGTGGGTATTATTTTGTGTTCTTCTCTTTATGTGCGCCTTTGCAGCCTTTACCACTAAACAAAGGAATCCAGAGATTCAAAATATTTTCAAGATGGAGATGACTGCAATAACTACTGGAAGCCTACTCGTAATGATTTTTGTTATTGCTGTAGATATTATCCCACAAAATGGTACCTATATCATCCCCATGGGCTCTATGGTGATCTCAAATGCAATGATAATTACTAATATTGTTATTGAACGACTTATGTCAGATATTAAAAAATCTAAGGGGTTAATAGAAGCAGCCCTTTCCTTGGGGGATTCTCCAAGTAATAGTATCAAATTGGTGGCAAAGGAATCATATCGCGCAGGTTTACTTCCAACAACTAATCGTGTTGCATTGTTGGGTGTAGTCACAATACCTGGTCTAATGGCAGGAATGATAATAGGGGGAGAAAACCCTATGGTTGCAGCAGTTTATCAGGTGATTATTTTTCTTATGATAATGGTTGCTGCATTCCTAAGTATTATAATAATTGGACATTTAATGATAAAAAGTTTTTTTACTCAAGAAGATCAGCTTGATCCAAATTTATTTGGATAGAATTAATTTAATCAAGAGATTAGAAATCGAATGAAATCGGATAAACTTAAACAAGAATATATTTCTTTATTGATGGATTAGTACCATTCTCTTTACATCTTGAAGATAATTCTCGAATTGGACTTGTTCTAATCGTTCTTGGATAGAAGCATTAGATTGGATAAGGTCTTGCCATATATCATATTGATTCTCAAAACTTTTTTGCTCTTCTTTTACTTTTAAAGAGAGTCTACCTAATCCTTTTTCTTTTGTAGTTTGCTCTGCTTGTTCTAGATAATGTGCTCCTGCAGCAAGGTCTCCTTCAACTAACGCGAGTTTAGTTTGCAAAAGATATAAGTTTACCATTACTGAATGTGATTTTTGGTTCTTAGCAATCAAAGAAATTCTTAAAATTAAGTCCTTTATCTCATCTAATATTTTAAAATTTTCAGATATCCGTAAATTTTCCAGAAATAACTCACATAAATGAGAAACAGATAATATAGTCAAAGCATGATCAATTATTTCACCATCAATTATTTCTTGGAAAATTATTTGAGCTTGTTGCTTTACACTATCTATCGGACTTGTTGAAAGAATTAAAGCTTCAGAGATCTGTTTTCTAAGGTGAAGGATTTTATGATCTTCACTTTCAGAAATTTCCGATAAATTCTGGAAATACTGTTTACTTAATGGTATATCATTTAATTCTACTAAAATTAATATTAAATGAAAGAGACTTTCAGTAATTTCAATAACATTCCCAGTTTCGTATCTAAGCTGTAATGAGTCTTGATGATATTTCAAAGCTGTATCTATTTTTCCTTGGTGATAATACACATTTCCTATCGCAGTTAAAGACCACCCAATCCGTTGTTTATTCCCGAGTTCTTCGAAAATTTCCAAACTTTTCTTATTACTTTCTAAAGCACTATCTAATTCCCCCTTTTTTAGTAGAATAAGTCCGATATTGTACAGTGAAAAAGCAATTTCTGGTTTATTCTCTATTTCCTCTCTAATTCTTAATCCTTCTTGTTGATGTTTAAGTGCGGTGATTAAATCGCCTTTTCGTTCATAGATAATTCCAATATTATTTAGTGCCCAAGCCACTTCCCATTTATTACCAATGTTCTTATGCAATCCCATTACCCTTTGAAAGCAATCTAAAGACTTTTCTAACTCTCCTTTTTCTAAATTAACTAACCCAATAGAGCTTAAAGTGAGTGCGATTTCATATAAATTACCAATCTGCTCACGTAGATCCATTGCTCTTTGAAAGTAATCAATGGCAGTATTTAATTCTCCCTGATCTAAATAAACTAAACCAATACAATGAAGAGATTCAGCTATAGCTTGATTATTCCCAATTTCATTCCGTAAGGATAAACTTGTCTTGAAATTACTTAAGGCTTCTTCCAACATCCCTTTTTCCCTATAAATCGATCCAATATTTACTAATGTTGAGCTGGCTGCTTGCTTATTCCCAAGTTTATCTAAGTAATTGAAACTACGTCGAAAATGTTCCAGAGACTTTTGATAATCCCCTTTTACTTGATAAATTAATGCTATGTTATTTAATGAAAAAGCAATGTCTCTTTTGTTATTGACACATTCCCGGATTATTATTGCTTCTTTTAAAAACTCTAAAGCTTTATTTAAATCGCTTTTTCGATAGTATGCTGTTCCTAAGGTATGTAAACTGTCTCCTATGCCTGGTTCAAATCTCAATTTTTGATATAGGACCAAACTATCTTTACAATTTTTTATCGTATTGTCAAAATCTCCTTTCCTTAATTCTGTTGCACCTTTAACAAATTTTAAAGTAGCTTTTCTTTGAATTATAGGAGGTGAATCTACGTTTAGTTTTGAAAGTGTATCTTCTCCTTCTGCAATAACCTCAAAAGCTTCATCAAACCTGCCTAATCCCATCAAAGTATCACATTTAGCAATGTAAGCATCAATAATGGTTAATTTGTTACTAATATTTTCTATATCCTTGAAAATTTTGTTTAATAGGTCTAAACTTTTATTAAAATCACCTAACTTTGTGAATACTGTGCTTTTTAGGACATTGAGAGTAGTTTGTTCCGCTTTATTGATCCTTTCTTCCTTTTCAAGAGTTTCAATAATGCAAAGAACCGTTTTATACATACCTTTGTAGAAAAGTTGTTCAAGAGATGAAATTTCTTTTTCAAAGGCTTCCTTTCTACTGGACATTATTTTCAACCTTTTCAAAGTGAAATATTCAGAGATTAGAGTCAAATGACAAACTTTACGGAATTAGTAGAGATCCTTCTACTTATAAATTACTTCTTCTAAATAATCCTCAAATATTAAACGATTAAATGTGGGAGAGACAATTACGCCTGTGCTCGCATCAACTGTTTCCGGTACTTTGAAAATACGATGTTTATCAAAATCCTGCTGTTTTTTGGAGAGAAAACTATCTACAAGTCCTTCCCATAATAATGAATATTTCTTCAGAAAAAGATCTGA
>JAEOTI010000800.1 GCA_016839955.1 Candidatus Hodarchaeota archaeon
AAGGAATAAATTTAGATAAAAGTCAGAGGGAAAAAAATGGCTGACTATATTGAAAGATTTGGTTATCGAAGATATGAAGGGAAATTAGTTCCACGTTGGAAAAGAATAGTAAATTTAGTGAGATTTGAATTAACTTCTACATGGTATAAATCCACCTTTGGAAAAGTATTATTGATAATAATATTGATCATGGGGTTCATGGGAGTAACTTTTGCTGCCACTAGTCTTTCGATTATAGCAGAAGAGTATGAAACTCCTGAAGAAAAAGAGCAAATACTAGAAGGTATTTTAAACGGCCATGTTGGTTCTTCCCTTAGCATAAGTCATTCAATCGCTGCAAACAAGACCTTTACAGGGGCAGGATCTTTTTTCCTTGGATTCTTGTTAATTGCTCTTTTTGCCATCGTAGGGTCTGGATTGATTGCTGATGACAATCAAGGGCAAGTACTAGGATTATATCTTTCAAAAATACAAAGAAATGAATATATAATGGCTAAATTTCTAAGTATTGTTTTGTACATTAATTTTTTCCTAACTATCCCTTTATTAATTCTTGGAGCTCTCTATGTGCAAGGATTAGAATTCGAACATATTGATTACTTCAATTATTATGCAGGTATAATACTTTATGGCTTATTATCATCTTTATTTATTGGGGCAGCTGTTCTTTTCTTTTCTAGTGTTGCTGAAAAGCGAAATTATGCAAGCTTGGCATTTTTCCTAACTTATCTGATTTCTTCTATGTTTGGTTCCATTGTATGGAGTATTTCACCATCAAACGAGTACCTTCTCCTTATTTCTCCATCAAATCTTCTTAGTGCGTTGGCATATATTTGTCTGGGAGATTATGAGGTTTGGTCTCACGTCACTGACAAAAAAATCTTCTTAAATGATGGTTCTGGTCTGGAATTTTTCCATATTTTTGGTACTGTTTGCTTTCTAATTATTGCTCTCTTTTTTTTACTTATTTTACAAATGAAACGGCTATTCATTAAAGCTGAATAGGTTAAATCAAAAACTAATTTAATTTTTAAATCTAAAATTGTTTTAATTCCTAATTTCTCAGGTTTTGATATTTTCAGGAGCTTTTTTCAGATATCACTTATTAGTCACTTTTCATGACTAAATCATCTTTCTATAACGTTTAGCGACTTATGAGGTCTAAAAAAATGGGAAAACCTGATAAAAAGACAAAGGAACTCTATAAATTAGTGAAGGAATATAAAGAATCCGAAGAAAACAAGAAAAAAGAAAAACTAGAAAAAAAAATAAAGAAACTAAAAAAAGAATATTATAATATTCCTCTTTTTCCTTCAGACTATAATTTCATTAACGAACTTCAAAAAGCATTTGGAAATATCCCCATAATCGGTAATAGTGAGTATTTATACAATTCCTTTTTTGCAAATGATGGTTTCATTGTCCAAATAGACTTTGGTAATCTAATACAGAATTCAATCCAAAAACAGAAAGCACCGCTCAAAGCATTCAATAAATACATTAAAATTCTCTCATCCAAACTTCCTGACTCTCTAGAAGATATCCCATTTCTTGATACAATTAATATTACCAAAGTAAATATTCAAGAATTACCAGATAAATTCTTTACTCTAAATCGATTGAAAGAACTAAATTTCACAGGTACAGACCTTAAATCTTTACCAAAATCAATAGAAAAACTCCAATCTCTAGAATTTCTCTCCTTAGATGGCAATAACAACTTTTCTGAAATACCAGAAAGTATTGGAAATCTACATAATCTAAAAGCCCTTCAAATTAACAAGGGGAGACTAAAAAAACTCCCGAAGGGAATTTCGAAATTAGAATCCTTAGAATTTCTCTCTATCATGGATAATCAGCTAGGAAACATACCAGAAGGATTAAGAAACTTATCATCCCTAACTTGGCTTGACTTAAGAGGTAATCCTTTAGTAAATGCAAGAGAAAATATACAAGAAATACGAGAATTAAAGAAATTGAATTTTTGTAGCTTTAGCTACCAAATGAAGGGACAAACTCAGATGGAACGAGAATTGGAACTTAGAGATTGGTCAGATCAAAGAAAAATTAAAGAAATAAACTCTGATGCAATAGAGTCGCTTAGAAATAGATTAAGGTCGAAACGTCTCCGTAAAAATAAATTATTGCTTCCTTTGAATAATTTAAAATAAATAGATTATTTGCACATGTTTTGTTGGTCTATTCTAAAACTAATGGAGGAATTCCTACCAGAGATAAGAAGTGGAAAGTTTCAACTTTTTGAGTTCCTTTTGAAGGTTTTTTGAGTAATTTTTTTGCATTTTCCTTTGAGTAACTTGACAGAAGTTCAGTGACGCTTTCTAATTTTGAAATGATCTCTTTATACTCAGGTTCTGTTAAAAGAAATGTTTCTGTTAAAAAGGTGTTATTCTGGATC
>JAEOTI010000281.1 GCA_016839955.1 Candidatus Hodarchaeota archaeon
GTTGGGTGGATTACTTGCAGCTATAAGAAGTTTAGGTACCGATCTAGGTGTGTCTATTGATTCAGTAGAATTTCGTGAGTTTCGGGCCGTTTATGTTCTTACAGACAATTCAATTATTGTATTAATGACTAGTGAGGAATCTTCTGACTTCTATATTAATGCTCAAAAAGAATTAATGGATATTGGCAAAGAATTGGAATCAAAGGACTTCATTAAGGATTGGCAGATTCGTCAAGCGGGTGTGGAAGAATCTGAGATATATGAACTTATCACGCAGTATGGTAAGACCATATTTGCACAACAAAATGATGTTTTCTTATTTGATGAGGACCATACCTTTCAACTCACTCAACATGAGCGATTTGAACAGTGGAGTGGTGCAGTTTTAGCGAAAAATTATCTTCTCCAATCTTCGTTAATCAAAAATTTAGTAATTTCTCGAGATGAACTGAACCACTTATGCAATTCTCTTTCAGAGAAGAAAAGACCTTCTGAAATCCTTAATGAAATAGAAATGGATGAGAAAAAATTGGAAGATATATTACGCTTCTTATTTGTATTTGGTGTAGTTGCATGTTTTGATTCAAAAGTTCCTATTAGTAGCCTTTAATTCCTAAAAAAAAACCCTTAAATGAATTCAATTTTTAATTTTCTTTAATATTTGGATAATCGATCTTACAAGTCTCACATTCAACACCAAAGATTTTTTCATAAACCCAACAAGTGATGCAGAGACCAGTTGTTGCCGATAAAACTAATAAGATACCTAGAATAACAGAAATGTATATTCCCCAATTAAAAAAGAAAGCGAATATTAGAGAGATACCGAAAATAGAACGAGTAAACCTATCTCGATTAGAGATTTCGACAAACACCATTTATACACCAAACCTAAAAGGTCATCAATTAGAAATTAGTTAATATAAATATAAAACTTGATTTTCCGCCAATTTCTCGAGAAAATATAAGCAAGAATGGAAATTATAAGTTAAATCGAAAATGTTAGGTAATGAGATCTTATGGAAGAATATCTTAAGCAAACTGAATCATTAGACTACCTTACACCAATTGTTCAAGAGAAAATTCCTGAAATTCTAAAAAGTACTAACGCCATTGAAGAAAAAGCACAAAAAATTTTCTATTTTGTACGAGACCATATTAAGTATCAGATTCCAACTCCTCCTCTATCTTTTGACGAGTTTATTTCTTCCAACACACTTCAGCGGAAACAAGGATTTTGTATTCCAAAAGCCATTTTATTAACCAGTCTCGCAAGAGCAATCAAAATCCCAGCTCGATTGAGATTTGCAGACATAAAGAACCATCTTCTTCCCAAAAGAATTGAGAATGAAATTGGTACCAACATTATGATCTACCATGGATATACTGAGTTGTTTTTAAAGGAAAATTGGGTAAAAGTCAACCCAGCATTCGATGCAGACTTGTGTGAAAGACATGAATTCTTCCCGGTTGACTTTTTTGGAAGTGCAGACGCCCTTTTTGCACACCATGATCGAAGAGGACGAATTCATTTCGAATATTTAAAAGATCACGGATATTTTTCAGATTTCAATAATGAACTTTATAATGAGGTTATTTCCGCGTTCATAGAGTTCTACGGCTCTTAATAACTACTTTATGTCTTAAATGCTTTCAATAGTTGTTCATATTTTCGTAAGTATGCTTGAATTTCTTCAACTTGAGCTTCAGTTGAAGGTGGTTGAAGTGTTTGTTGGACTTTAGACTTCTGAAACTCGATTTTCTTCAATTGTTTTTTTGCAAACGTCGCTTGGCGGAATAATTCTTTCTGTTCTGCAATCCGAATAGCTTCGAGTAGGACTTTTATTCCTTCACTATAATTCATTTCCGCAGCATACAACATAGATTCAATTATTGATATTTCAACAAGCGTTTTAATCATGTTCTTTTCTTCAGCAAGAGTTTTAACTTCGTGAACATATTGATGAGTCACTTCTAGGAATTCATCTTCCATAGATAATCGGTATCGAAGAAGAGTCATTTCAGCGAGTTGAATTAAGGATTTAATAACAAATTCAAATTCTCGCGTTTCTCTTGCTTTAGCTAAGCATGATTCTATATTTTTTGTGGCTGTTGCGGTATTACCCCGAGCTTTTTCTAAACAGCCTCGGTAATAAAAACAATTAATACGTACTAAGTCAGAATTTAATGAATCAGCGTATTTTTCAGCTTGATTTAAATTTGTTTCACAACTTGGATAGTCTTCTAGATCTATAAATATTCCAGCTAGGGTTGACAGATTATTAGCAAATGTAGCATCTTCGATTTTTAGCTTTTTCCAAATATCTATACTTTCTTCCTGATATTGTTTTGCAGATTCTAGATCATTTCGTGCCCATGCGAGTAAACCAAGGTTTTGAAGTAGTAAAGCTTCCCCATCTTGTTTACCAGTTTTTCGAGCTAAATCTAACGCTTCTTGATATATCGTTTCAGCTTTTAGTAAATCTCCTCGCATTCGACATATCTCTGCAACATTGTTCAGTGTTGTAATAAGAGTTAGAGTCGACGTAGGTGTTCCTAACTGACGCTTTAGTGCCATAGATTCCTCATAATACTTCATTGCTCTCTCATATTCACCTAAACTTGAGGACAATAATCCTAGGTTATGAAGAGAAGTCGAAATCCCTTCTGTGTCCTCAATTGATTGTCGGATTTTGAGGCTTTTTTCATAAAACTCTTGAGCCTTCGTTAAATTACCTCTTACCCATTCAATATTTGCTAAATAATTGAGAGAATATGCTTGGCCGTATTCGTAGAGATTTTCCGGATCTTTGGCAGAGTTAAGAGCTTCTTGAAGATATCCCTCTCCAGCTTCTAGAACCCCCATCTTCCAACA
>JAEOTI010000282.1 GCA_016839955.1 Candidatus Hodarchaeota archaeon
AGGTCTAACAGAATTATTTATGCAAGCAGTCCTTTCTGATACCGATTATCCTTTAATTAATCCCAGAAATAATGAAACCATTGAAAAATTAAATGCTCGTACCGTCTTTGAGAAAATCGTGAATATGGCCCATAACACTGGTGAACCAGGAATACTCTTTTTAGATCGTATAAATTCAACCAATCCCACGCCTCATATAGGGAAAATTGAAGCAACTAATCCTTGTCTTACAGGGGATACATTAGTTGCTACAGCTGATGGAAGATCAGCTGTTCCAATAAAACAACTCGCTAAGGAATCAAAAGATGTACCAGTGTTTACAGAGGATAGAAATGGGAAAATTGCCATCAGATTCATGAGAAGGCCGAGATTAACTAGTAGAAAAGCACCTATATATAGAATAACTCTCGATTCTGGGGAGATAATAAAAACTACCGCCAACCATGTGTTCTATCTAAGAAATGGAACTCAAAAAAGAACTGATAAGTTATTACCTGGAGATAGTTTACACGTATTAACCAAAGTGCTTCAGCATCAAAGAGGAAAATACTCAGTTAATCCTCACAAAAAATATGTTAGAATGTACAATTGTGGGCATTCAGATAAATCAGAACACACTAAAATCGCTAAATTTTTCCACAATAGTGACGAAGAAATACCTGAAGGATATGTTGTTCATCATATTGATTATAATTCTGAAAATAATCAACCATCTAATTTAATGATAATGACCCTCAAGGAACATAATTTGTTACATAGTTCTGCAATAACAGGAGATAAAAACCCGATATTTAAGATAAAGTCTGATCCGCAAAAATGGAAAGAATATAAGGCTTCTAATCCTTTTTATCACCCGTCAGGTGAAAAAAAACCAAGATTTGGAGTAAAACTTACTGAAGAAACAAAAAAGAAAATAGGTTCTGCTAGAAGAAAATCATATGAAGACAATCCTGAACAGATACGGATTCTTTCTGAAATCTCTCGTGAGAAACGGAATGACCCAAAATACCTTGAAAAAGCCCAAAAAGGC
Source organism: Candidatus Hodarchaeota archaeon (assembly GCA_016839955.1). The sequence continues at coordinate 1,031 of JAEOTI010000282.1, forward strand.
TTTCAACGAAGAGCACTGAATAAATTGAAAGAATGTCAACAGCAAACAAACCTAAAATGCATTTTAGATGATAATAGTGTAATGGTTGAGAAAATTTGTGAGTACTGTGGTGAAGTTTTTCATATTAGTTTCAGTAATAGGGAAGTTAGCTCATGTAATAAAGAATGTTTCATGAATTATTTCAATGAGAATGAAGAGATGATCCGAAAAAGGACAAAGGGAGTTAGAAATACTTACAAAAGACAATCAGAGGGAAAACGTGAAAAACAACTTGAGCGCTATATTGAACTGAAGAAAAAGTTAAGCCGTGATCCCTTGAAAAAAGAGTGGGAGAGTGAATGCAAGCGATCTTCTGTACCTTATAGATTAGGAACTGAATTCGGATTTAAAACTTACTCTGAGCTTAAAAAATCAGCACAAATGTATAACCACACAGTGATAGAAGTTGAATTTCTCGGAGAGGAAGATGTATATAATGGAACTGTCGATGATTTTCATAATTTCTTCATCGGCGGCTTTAAGGAAGAGACAAATGGAAGTATTAAGACCAAATTTGTAAAAACTCAGAACTGTGGGGAACAGCCCCTTTTACCTTATGAATCGTGCAATTTAGGATCAATCAACCTAGGAAAAATGGTTAAAAGTGATTCTAGTGGATCTTTAGGGTATAAACTTGATTTCGAAAAATTGGAACAAATAACTAGGTTATCGGTAAGATTCTTGGATAATGTTATTGATCTCTCTACTTTTCCTTTACCTGAAATCGAGCACATGACCAAAGCAAATCGGAAAATTGGACTTGGGATCATGGGATTTGCCGACCTCTTGATTAAATTGGGTATCCCTTATGATTCAATCAATGGTATCGATCTCGCGAAAGAAGTGATGAATTTTGTTTATGCTACGGCTCTTCAAGCCTCTCAGAATTTAGCTCAAGAACGAGGATCCTTTCCAAACTTTCCAGGAAGTGCTTTAGCACAAAATTATTCAATGATGAGAAATGCTACTTTAACTACC
>JAEOTI010000283.1 GCA_016839955.1 Candidatus Hodarchaeota archaeon
GCAGACCAGCTCCTATTGAGGAGCCAAAAACGATATCTAAATAACCGTCACCATTAATATCCGCTAAATCCAACCCGTAGGGATTTTCTCCTGTGGTGATAATACTATGCTCTTCAAAAACACCTGTTCCATTATCATTTCTATAAATAATAATTTCCCCTTGATCTGGTCCAATGGAATTTCCTGTTACAAATTCTGGAAATCCATCATGATCAAGATCTCCTGCTGCAAGTCCCCAAGCAATTAAATTTACACCAGCTACATCCCCCGAATATTGAAATGAAGCAGTTCCTACGCTTGTTTCTCCTTGAGTTTCATAAATATTGAAAAAAAGAACTACCATCATAAAAAGAATAAGAATCATTCCATTATGTTTAGAAGAACTCATTTCGTACAAACCACGGATATAATTTAGTGTGTCTTCTTATTTCAAGGTCGCTTGAAAGACTAAATTTAAATACTACCTATTTCTAGTTATGTTAGCGACGAAATGGCTCTACCCAAGGATTGTGAGCTGAAATCAACAATTCCTAATAAAAACCTCATTAAATGCCTTATATCTATTACGAAAAGTGCAGCATGGAATCAATATTCATAAGACACTTTTAAACGTAGCTGAGGATATATCAATAGAAGACTAGGTTGTTACATCAAGATCAGTTGAGAAGACAATCATTTCTTAAAGAGGCGCGATTCTTGTGACCGAAAATGAGACAATTGAATCACTACGACAACAAATAAAGGAGCTTGAAAACAAAGTCGACCTGAAAACAATGGAATTGGAACAGAAAAAGCCCCTTAACTTTGGTCCTGAAGGTATTTCTAAAGAATTTTGTTTTAATCCTACAACTAAAAGACCCTTAGGTATTACTATAATAGCGATTTTCTATTGGATAATTGCACTATCATACATAATGTTTTTTTATTTGTTTACTAAATATGTATCAGATTTGCGTTATCGAGAATTGATTTCACAAGAAGAAGCTGATTATTTTTTAAGCTTGGGGTTAATAAATCTAATTCCTGCAGCCATTTTCTTTTTAATGGGTTTTGGTCTTTGGAAATTACGAAATATTGCTAGAATAGTTATGATTATTCTTCACTCTCTTGTAATTTTACTGGTAACAGTGCAAATAGTTATAGGCTCTTCATCACCAGGTATAATGCAAAGTCGACTATTCATTAGTGTCCTTATCATCGCATATCTCCTAAAAGGATCCACGCGTCAAGTATTTAATAGTTCCTTTGCAGCAATAGAGTATCGCGCTCTTGCTTCGACAATATTTTTTGGGACAATCAATCTTTTCCATTATAAACGTAGATCTATGAATATGTTACTTGGCTTCTTTGTTGGATGCGCTTTAGTAGCAAGTTTTTTCATATGGGAATATTCTGCTCTCGAATTTGCTATTAAAGATTCTCTTACAGATCGAGATTTTGAAGTGGAAGTCCAATCTTTTGGAGATGAAGAGACTCATCATACATTGGATTCAATTAGGACCTGGTTAACCACTGAAGATATGGTTGAAGAAAGTTATATTGTGTACAAAACAATAGGTATATTTGGATCAGAGGATTTTAATGATAGTCATGTTTACAATCCTAGAAATAATACGGATTTTTATGTAACTGATTCTGATGGAGTTCACTTTGTAGACTATGGGTTTTGCAATCGAATTGCCCATCAAGTAAACTATGAAGGAAATTTCACATTATCACAAAATACATCAATTATATCAAGAAGTTTAGTTGATAAACTTGAAGCAATCGGAATTGGGCCAATTACGGTTGGTTTTACCCTTAATTTTTCATTTGGGTTGGATAATGAGCCAGTTGCAGAAACAACTACATTAGGAATGCTTGAGCGGCAAACAGTTTCTACAAAAATTATAAGTATTTATCAACGACTTCCTCAACTTAATCCAGCAAAACTGGAATTCAATCCTGAAGTATTATCCGAAGATACAATAATACTCCCTCGACAAATAATTGGAATTGCAAGAGAAAAGACTTTGGAGCAGAACTTCTTAATTCCTCGACTATTTATTAGATTGGATCGAAATTTCGTTTCAGAAATGGATTTTGATACTTTAGAGAAGGAAATATTCAGTTTAAGAGCTCGTATTACAGCTAATTTTCCCCAGGTCTACATTAAAGTATATCTAACGAATATTCAAGCCACAAAGCAACAATATGAAAATGCAAAAGTTACAATGTTCTTTCTACTTGTCCCATTAATTCTTTTAGCTGCTTCATTTACCTTTTTTGCAGTATCTGTTGTTGTCAGAGGTAGACTTAATGAGATGGCAGTTCTTCGTGTGCGAGGAGCTCGCACTTATCAAATCATTACTTCATTCATTTTTGAATTCTTAGTAGTTGCTTTTATTGGGCTTCTAGCAGGTACTTATTTTGGTCAGGCCATAGCTGCTTTAATCCCTACAGCATCAGAGTTTTTAGTATTTGATACTAATTCTTTTTATACGAGATACGATGATCTTACTATTCCATCTATTGTATGGATTATGACAAGTATTTTCTGTATTGCAACTCTTACTTTACCTTTATCGGTCCAGATACGAAAATTCCTTACCATAGACATCTCAGAAGCCTTGGGAAGTGAGGAAGCTAAGAGAAAAAGCGAGATGGGAATTAAACCTCAAGAATCAAACTACTTAAGATCTTCAATATTTTTTTCTACAATATTGATTGGAACATTTATTCTCTTCCTTTTCCTAATTGAAACAGGGATAATTGAGCAATATTATGGAACCAGTAGATGGCTTCCAGTTCTTTTTGGTATCACTCTAATCTTTTGGATATGCTTTTCAATCATGGCAGCTAATATGGCATCTAGTGTTGTACCTGCAATTAGACCTGTCTTTCATCTTTTGATTGGTGCTCCTGCGACGCTCGCAGTGAGGAGTTTAAAACGAAGGCATGCTCAATTTATATCTTTAACCGTTATTCTCACACTGATCTTCAGTGTTGGATTCTTTTCAATAATTAATGGAGAGACAATTGAGGATAACTCTCGTAGACAACTGAGATATATTATTGGTAGTGATTTTAAAATTCGAACTAACACTCCTATAGCCTTTAACGATCTCTTTATTGAAGATATACCAGGTATTTCCAAGGTTCTTCCGGTATATTATTCATTTGCATATTTCAGTGACCATATAGTATATATAGTCGGCGTTGACCCTATTTTATATTCTGAAATTGCTGTTTGGGATGATACAAGTTTTATAGAGCCCAAAACACCTAATAATCAAATTTTATCTCAATTAGCTATTGGAGCAGATGGTATTATTATTAACGAGTTTCTTGCAGAACTAATGGTAGCAAAAACTGGTAGTAATGTAGCGTTATATCAAGTTAATGGTGAATTGGGTTTGAATTTACCTTTTAAGGTTATTGGCGTTGCTAAATCTCTTCCAGGATTTGGACCAGCAAAGAACACGCTAATTGAGTCTCGATCTGGACAAGTAGATGCAGGGATAGTTGTAGTTAAGAAAGATATTTTGCAGTCATACTTCAATATCCAAACAGCGAATTTATTTCTTGCAAAAGCAGAAAGTGACTCAAATCAAAATGAGATCACAAAAACTCTTCGCGAAAATCCAAATGTCCTTCAGGTTTTTGCTGCTTCTGAAGTCGATCAGATACATTCGGAAATCTATGCAATAAAGATACTTGGAATTATCACTGTTGGATTTCTTGTCGCGGTAATACTTGGAATAATTGCATTAACTAATTTCCTTGCTTATTTAGTCACGGTTCGAAAACAAGAATATGCCATAATGCTTTCTTTTGGTGCGAGTCGTAAACAAATGACTCATTTAATAATGGTAGAATTTATCAGCATTGCTGCCTTCGCTTTCATATTTGGTGCCTGTATGGGCATAATTTTTTCTTGGGTCTATCTACAAATCTCTCAAGAGTTTCTTGGAGTGGAAGAAATACTTCCAATAAAACAAATCATTCCCATTGAGGTTGTTCTTGCAGCTTGTGTTATTGTTGCATTCTTCCTGATCATAGGAACTTACTTACCAGCTCGTAAAGCAGTCAGTTGTGAAGTCCCAATGGTATTACGAAGTAAATTTGTCTGAAACTTTATTCAAAAGGAGAATTCCATTAAATTTATTGCTCCAGAATGTAAAGCAGATGCAACTAAACAACCATCACAACCGATCCTAGAAAGGGTTTGGAGATCTTGTAGATTTTTAACCCCACCTCCCCAATAGAAAGGCAGGGATAAGTTCTTTGATAAAGATTTGACTAAATCAAAATTTGGACCAGTTTCTGCTCCGACTCTATCTAACTCTATTGCTAATATTCCATGAATGCCATTTTTAATCGCAAGTAATGCAGCATCTACTGGATCCTGTGGAATATTTGAATTCAAAGGCGATAAAACCTTTTCTTTTGAAATATCGATACTGAACCAAACTTCTTTGGATTTGCTATATTTAACAATGAGTTCAAGGTCTGATAATTGTCTAAGTGTTTCTGAACCTACCACAATAGAAAATTCGGAAGAGAAAATTTCTAATTCAACAGTCGTTACAACTCCAATGTCAAGGAGTATTTTTTCATCGAAAATCTGACGAAGTGAGGAGATGATAGAAAAATTGTTCCCTACTCCTTCAATACTGTCTAAATCTGCGATATATATCTCTTGAAAGGCGTAAAAATCCAACATTGCTTGTAGAAGGAAAAAAGGATCACTTGCTTCTGGACTCGGGAGAAAAATTGTCTCTTTCAAAGGTTGGTATTCGGTTCGATTACCACGCACACCTTTAACTACTTTCCCACCCATCAAATCTAAAACAGGAATCACTCTCATTTCTTCAACCACCTTTAAAACATTGGCTGAATTTAGATTGGGAAATCCGTTGCATATCTTAGTCTGTGAATTTGTTTGCGGAGGAGGTCTTTCATCAGAAGAAGTTCCAATGTCCTTATTTTCTGAAGCTTTTGCTATGTTGCGAGCTCTTATTGATATGTTTCACCGAACTGAAGATGTTGTCTCTACTTTGTTTGATTCTCGAATAAGGGCGATTTCAGAAGCTTTACCTGTTGAATGCAAGATTATTCAAAAGGAAAAAGATTTTTATCAACAATTATCTAATTTAACTTCGAAAGTGGATTACATTATTTGTA
>JAEOTI010000284.1 GCA_016839955.1 Candidatus Hodarchaeota archaeon
GGATTATAGGGATGTGGAGGCATGAAATCTGCTACTTCATCAATATATAGTGTGAATCGCATCTTATCCTGTTCTTTCTGAGGATGTCTTAATAACCAATCATATATTTCTCTCAAAATCCACGAGACTACCATTTGTCGTTTTGTCTGGTCTGTGCCAACACTCGCCAGGTTGATTATATAGAGTTGAGGTGATTTCGACACTAGTTCATTAATGTTTAAGGGATATCCTCCCTTAAAAAATGATCCTTCTGTCCCGATGGCTAATTTCATCAAATTCTTGCTTAGATCTGAAACCTTTTTCTTACTCAATAAAGACTCAACATCAATTTCTGAATTATCTAAAACAGATCGAATTGTTGTTGTTTCGCTTATTCGTCTTGCAAACGTTCGAATATCATATCTTCTCCCTTTCAACCAATCCTCTTTTAAAACTGCTTCCAATAGGGCTTTTTCGTGAGGAATTTTCTTTAGACTATACCCTAAAATATCTAATATTTGAGTTGCCATGGCGTCTAAAACAATTGTCAAAGATTCGGGGTCATCAATTATTTCTTTAGCAGGAGGAGCAAGTAAATCAATTGTGAGCTTCCTTCCTTTTTCAGAATTTGGTGTAAAAATAGTAATCGGAACTGTTGACACAATTGTTTTTCCAATCTCACTATTTGCTAATGCTAAAGAACATAAATCGCCCTGAGGATCGATTAAAATAGCAGAATGATTTCGTTGCAAAATTTCCTCAATTATTACTTTTCCAAGAACTGTTTTTCCTGAACCTGAGGCGCCAAGAATAACGCCATGCCTTACAAATAATAATGGATGGATTTCGATTGGCGCTTCATCCCTTATTTTTTTTCCTAAGAATAGATTTTCTTTTTGACTTTCAGTTGGTACTGAAGGTTTCTCCTTTTTAACAGCCTCAATTACCCTTTCATCTGGTCTAATAACAAAATCTACTTCTCTTTCAGCTATAATCTCTTCTTCAAAAACTTCCCTTTCTTCCGCTTTTTTGGTTTCAACTGTAATATTTAGTTCTTTAAGATGTGGATTTGACCCAAAAAGGATAATACAATGACCAGTAACAATACAGTCTCTACACACATCTTGATAAGCTGTATAAGGTGTACTCTTTTCATTCCTCATCCAGGCATTCATATTAATGAGATTTTCAAATATTCGGGATTTGAACTGTTGTAGTATTTCAGGACTGACTTTTCTAGTAATAATGCCTTCGTTAGAAATATAAAATAATGCTGCTGAAATTGGAAACCCAAATTGTTCTTCCAAAGCAATACTATATATCGCAATTTGCATAAGATCTCGTTCGATATTCTCAATAGGGCTAGTTTTAAAATCCCAAATGGTTATTGTTTTATCCTCTGAATCCATTGATAGCCAATCGATTCTTCCTCCCAGTTCTACTAATTGTTCTTTCTTTTTTACTGTTATTGTAAATGTATGGTTGAACGACCATTCTATTGCTATAAAGAGCTTTTTTAGAGCTTCAATAGAAGTGGAACCTTTTCTTAACTTCAAAAAACGCTCAGAGATTTCTTTTGATGTGATCTCAAAGCAATTCCCTATTATTTCCAATTCTTCGGAAGGCCATTTCGAAATATTAGCTGATCTAGACTCCTCCATGAATTTTGCATGGACTCCTCTTGTAAAAAGTCTATAGATCGCATTTTCATCAGGACTATCTAATTGTTGAATGAATTTATTGGAATTAAGGGCACTCTTAGCAAACTGTTCTATGACTCGGTGTATTATCCTTCCTATACCAAATGTTCTACCTCGAAAAGTTCGTTTTCCATATTTCTTATTCAAGATGAATTGACGTGGACAAATCGTTGCAATTTTGGCTTCTGTGACTGAATAATGAGGTATTTTATTATTCAGAATATATCCTCCCCTGGTGCTTTAGAAATTACTAATTGAGTATCCTTATCACTAAGTACTACGATTTGATTTTTCATTTTTAGTTCATTGATTGTGGTTCTATAGTCTTTTTCTCGTTTATTATAATCAGGAAAGAGTTTAGACATATTTACGACAATGGATGTTTCTAGTACATCCATGATTTGTTGTTGTAGATTAGCAATAGGGCTTGGTAGGGGTGAAGGTTGTATAACTGTCTCGGTCAAAGAAAATAACTCATTAAGTACTGAAATATCAGGAAGAATTTCTTCAATAATTATTGGCATTAGATCTTTTCTTGTGATAACGGTATTATTGAATTCTAAGTCACCCGCACTCGAAAAATCTAACAATTGTCTACAGGCGTATAACTGAGCATTTGTTTCAGTATCTAGATAAACTATAGAACCACCTCTTTTACGGAGACTATTGATCAATTCATTGGTTTTCTTCCATGTCATCTTTATTCTAAGACGTGTATCTCTTAGAAGATACCATTTATTAATCATTTTTTGATCTAAATGGTTTTTTATCCTTCTGAGAACCGCTAAAAAAGAAGTACTATTCTCTTTATTGCAGATTTCTATTCCCCAGTGATCTGTTTCTCCATTACCTTTATTAATAGTTAAAATCATGTCCAAATGCTTCGGTTTTGTTTTAAACACGACTTTATTTATTGTTTTCCCTTCAAATTCACGTTGTAGGTCCATACTCCCTTTGAATAGGTCAAAAAATCCAGCCTCAAGATAATTTTCTCGTACGCTAAAAGGATTTTCATCTAGATTATCA
>JAEOTI010000285.1 GCA_016839955.1 Candidatus Hodarchaeota archaeon
GGTCGGGATATTGCCATTGACTATGCAAAACAGGGAGCAAGTGTTGTTTTAACTGCTCGAACAGAATCACAAATTCAGGACGTTGCCAAAAAAATTCAAGAAGCTGGAGGTAAAGCTCTTCCCGTAGTTTGTGATGTTTCAAAAAATGATGATGTTCAAAAGGTCATTACCGAATCTATAAAGGAATTTGGGAAAATTGATATTTTGGTAAATAATGCAGGAATCAGTTGGAGTAGTATTTTATCACAGATGACTGATGAACAGTGGGATTCAGTTATCGATGTTAATTTAAAAGGGACCTTTCTCTTCCTAAGGGCTGTTGTTCCTCATATGATGGATTTGAAACCTAGAGGTGCGAAGATAATTAATTTCACCTCAACTGCAGCAAAATATGGAAATCCTGGACAAGCAAATTATGCAGCTTCAAAATGGGGAGTTGTTGCATTAACGAAAGTGGCTGCAAGAGAATTTGCACCCTATAAAATCAATGTGAATGCTATAATGCCAGGATTTATTGAGACTTCTATGACAGCAGATACTCCAGCGCACTATAAAGATCAAACAATTGCTCAAATACCTCTTGCTAGGACTGGTAAGCCCGAGGATGTCGTATCAGCCGCAATATTCCTTGCTTCTTCAGATTCAGATTATATTACAGGAACAATGATACAAGTTGATGGCGGATTGAGGATGTAATTTTGAACTTCTAAAACTTTGTAAAAGGTTGATTGATGATTATATCAGAATCAATTGAAAAAGCTCGAGTTTTGTTGGCAGAAGGTAAATTTGAAGAATCATTACATTTACTCGAAGGTTTTTATAACTCTCTTGGATCAAATCAATTCCAAGAGCGAACTAATTGTTTAAATGAACAGAGTGCTTGTTTATGGCGTCTTGGACAATACAAAGAAGCAGAATTACTGGCTCAAAAGGCAATAAAATTAACTGAATCCTATAATTTAACTATTTTGAGTAGAGCCAATGCTCTTAACAATCTTGGAGCTGTCAATTGGTTTCGTGGAGAACTAGATTTAGCAGAAGATTATTATAAACAAAGTCTTTCGCTACGGAGAAAAGTTGGAGATTCTGAGCTAATTGCTAACTCTTTAAACAATCTAGGACTCGTTAATTGGCAACGAGGAAATTTTCAACAAGCAGAAAGATACCACAAAGAAGCTTTAAAATTATTTGAAGAAATTAGAAAGCCACAATCTATATCAATGTCTCTAAATAATCTTGGCGTTATTTATCGCCGTAAGGGTATGCTTAGTCAAGCTGAAGAATATTTTCAAGGAAGTTATACCATTAGAGAAGAGAGTGGTAACATAGATGATATAGCAATTACTTTGACAAATCTTGGTCTTGTGAATTGGCAACGTGGAGAATTGAATAAGGCAACACAATTCCATGAACGAGCTCTTGAGTTATTTGAAGAAATTGGTAATTCTCAGAATATTTCAATGGCACTGGTAAATCTGGGAAAAATTCTCTGGCAACAGGGGAAATATGAAGAAACAGAAGAAATAATTAATCGTAGTCTAAAACTAAGAGAAGAAATAGGTAATCTCACAGATATTGCAGAATCTCGATATTATTTACTACAAATCTATCTTATTCGAGAATCTTTTGATGAAGCTGAATCGGAAGTTAATCACTTAGAAAATTTGAATTCTAAATCTGACTTGAATGAAGTTAAATCTAGATATTATTTATCTAGAGGATTAATGAAGTTTAGTTATGGTGATTTACAGGAAGCCACAAAATATGGTTGGCAAGCAAAAAAACTAGCTGAAGAGATCCCTCATTTTGTGATAATAACCGAGACGATTTTATTCTTAATTCAGGTACATTTACGATTTTATCTCTTAAGTGAAGAAGAGCATCATAAAAAAACATGTGAGAGCTTATTGAACTCTCTTTTAGAGTTTGCTAAGCGAGAACATCTTCATGGTACGTATATTGAGTCATTATTAATTCAGGGGCTTCTCAAAAGAGCAGACTATGACCTATTAACTGCAAACACATTATTTACTCAAGCTGAACTATTAGCGGATGAACGTGGTTTTCAGATAATTGCCCATTCCGCCCGTGAAGAACAGAACAAGCTCCAAAAAAGAATAGATAGACTTAAACAAGCTCAGAAAGTTTCACCGGACACCTACAAGAAAATCCAATTGCAGGAAGTTTTGAATTACATCCAAAAAATTCAGAAATCTATCGATATGTAAAATAAAGAAAAATTATTGTTTAATTTAGTTTTAAATCAGAATTCCCTTTTTTTTAGCTTAATTTTTTTATTACAGATATGTCTTATAAAGAAAGAGAGTATTTTCCTACTACTTACATAGCTTATTTTGGTAATTTCAATGAAAATTAGTAAAATAGCCGTCTTTTTTTCAATTATTCTAAGTTTCAACCTTTTTTTACCCTATTATTTATTTGAATCTGATTTTAATGTTAAAACTAACCAAATACCCAATAGTAATTCTAATGAAGTTCATTATACCGAGAAGAACAATATTCGATTCCCATCTATATTAGAAGTTCAAAATGAAACTTGGGATGGAGACCAAGTTTTCACAAATGAAACCTGGATTGAAAATTCAGTTATCACCCTTAATGGAAATCTAACGATTGGCTTTCTAGGAAATCTTACTTTATCGAATTCAACACTGTTATTAAATGGCACTGGGAACGGTAATTGCCGAATTGAGGTTACAAATGGAGGCAAGTTTAATGTCATTAACAATTCTTTAGTGACAACTGCAAACACATCCTATGCTTGGTATCTGGTGGCAAAACCTGGCAGTACAATAAATTTTCAAAAGAGTATATTTCGACATGCAGGCTGGGATTGGGGGACTGATGGAAACAACTCGGGTCTCTGGTTTAATACAAGTTATATAAAGATTGAAGATTGCTCTATTATTAATAATTTCATTGGAATTTACCTACATGGGACTAACGGAGGATTAATCTTTAATAATACTATTTATAACACCACTAAGCATGGAATATTTATAGGAAACTCCCCTAATGGTAACATTAGTTATAATGCCATTACAAAATGTGGTGATAATGGAATTGACCTCGATTTCTCCAACGAAACTACTATTTGGTCTAATGTGATTATTAACTGTTCCTATAGTGGTATTGATGCAACAAATTCTAGTAATAGTTATTTCTGTAACAATTCTATCCAAAATACTATCCAAAACGGACTCTGTATCCAGTACTCTGACAACTGTGACATTATCAACAATACATTCTCGAATAGCTCTGCGAGTGGAGTAGACCTACAATATTCTCCTGATTGTATCATTAATAACAATACAATTTTTGATAGCTCTGGCAGCGGGATAGACTTGTCATCTTCTTCCGATTGCATAATTAATTACAATAACATAACAAATTCTAGTAAAAATGGAATTGGTTTAGGATCTGATTGCCATAGAAGTTCCATGGAAGGGAATAACATTTATCTATGTGGTTGGATTGGCATTGCCCTTTTATATGATTCAACTAATTGTAGTATTTCGAAAAATAAGATTTCAAATTGCAGTATCTATGGGATTGCACTTTACCTTAACGCGAATGGGTCAAATGTAATTTCTAACACTGTTAGGAACTGCTCAGATAGTGGAATTTATGCATGGATGTCTTTTGAGAGCAACCTTACGAAAAATGATGTAATAAATTGTTCCAAACATGGAATCCAATTAGATTATTCGGATTATTTCGTTATTGAAGAGAACACAATCACAAACAATACGGATGTTGGTGTTTATCTTAATGCATCAAGCTTCTGCACGATATCTAGTAACACCTTCACGAGAAACGAAGTTGGTGTTTATTTAAATGACACTACAGCTAATAATGATCTTTTCAACAACATCTTTCAGAATAACATAAATTATCATGCCTGGGACAGTAATGGCAGTAATTATTGGGATGATGGAGAATATGGAAACTGGTGGGATGATTATTCTGGAGTAGATGCTGATTATAATGGCGTAGGGGATACTCCTTATTCTATTCCTGGGGGTACGGGCATTGAAGACCATTATCCTTTAATTATGATCCCTAATTCGGATATTAGTAAACCAATTATTGATCCTACTGCTGATATCAATTATGAACATGGATCCCTTGGCAATAACATCAGTTGGAATCCTACAGATGACAATCCTGCTGGTTATTATATCTATCGAAATGATAGCCAATTAACAACAAGATCATGGGATGGCTCATCAATCACTGTGAATATTGATGATCTAGGGTTGGGAAAGTATAACTACACAATAGTTGTTTTTGACAAAGCGGGGAATTGGGCACGTGACATTGTTTGGGTAACTGTTGTTGACACGACACCTCCTAATATTATCATAAGACAGCCTTGGAATATTAGTTACGTGGGTCCTTCTATTATTATCTCTTTAGACGGGGAAGCTTTTCATTATTGGTATTATATTGAAAATCTTGATTTGATAAATCAAAGTTGGATTAATGATGAACAGAGATCGTTAGAGGATGGATTTTATACTTTACATGCATTTGGTAATGATTCTGTAGGCAATGAAGGTCATGTCCTGGTTTTATTCTCAATTTTGAGGAACTCAAATGTAATTTCAGAAATTGTTAATGAGATAGAAGGTGACGGGACACAATTTATTATAGCTGAGAATATATCGATAACTATAGACGTATTAGAATCAGTTAATGTAACTGTTCGCCAATTAACTTCAGTAGCAAACGTTCAGAAGGAATTAGAGCCAATTGGTCTCTTTTTTGATATTTCAAGTTCAAATCCTTCTGCTATCAAAAAACTGTGGATTAATGTTTCTTTTTCTGAAATTGGTAACCAGGATCCTTTTGATGTTCGAGTGTATTTTTATAATGAAACTTCTGGTAAATGGGAAACTCTTGAACATACTGGTGTAGATACTTTGAATGAAATCATCTGGGGTTGGACAGAACACCTTTCCTTATTTGGTTTGTTGTCAAAACAGCCCGAAAAGAATGAAATTACAGAAGAAAATTTGATTTACTACTTATTATTAGGAATGATAGGGATATTAGCTTTTGCAGTGGCAATACTTACTATTTTATTATATCAGAAAAAAAAGCGCGCAGTCATTATCACAAGAGACTGGTAATTAGTAATTCAGTTTAAATTGGTTTTAAGAACTAACTCGGTTGAGTTAGCTCTTAGTTACTTTCAGAATAATTGCTGCCCCTGAATCCCCTGCTGCACATCCAGTAAAAAGTCCGTAACCTCCGTTTTTAATTGTAAGCTCTTCAATCATTTCAATGATAAGTCGCATTCCAGTGGGGGCTTGTGGGTGACCCCAAACTAGAGATGATCCGTAATTATTCACAGATTCAGGTGCAATCCCCATCTCGCGGCTAAAATAGACGTCATTTACCGCAAAAGGATTATGCATTTTAAAAACTGAGATATCCTCTACTGAAAACTGAGCGTTTTCAAAAGCAGCTTTTGCAGCAGGAACTGGTGCAGAAGGCATAAAACCTTTTTTAACTCGAGATTGACCAAAAGAGACTAGTTGGATCTCAATATCTTTGTTTTTGCTTAATTCTTGGGCTTTTTCCCTACCTGTTAGTATCATTCCACAATTACCATCTGAAGGATGCGTTTGTGTTCCATAGGTAATTGTTCCACCTTCAAGAACTGGTCGAAGTTTAGCTAATCCTTCTGTAGAGGTTGGAAAAACTCCTTCATCGTCTTTTACAGTTGCAAGTGTCTTTCGTCCAGCTTTTACATCTATTGGGGTTATCATAAATCGTTTTAAAAATGCTGAATCATTTTCCAAGGCTGCTTTGTACTGATCATATCGTAAAAGAGTAATTTTATCCTGTTCTTCTCTAGAGATACCAGCTTCTTTAGCAACGTTTTCTCCA
>JAEOTI010000052.1 GCA_016839955.1 Candidatus Hodarchaeota archaeon
CAATGAAATCCGCCTCTAAGATATAAAGAAAGAATTGTTTTCTAAATTCAATGTTTATCAGTATTATTTTTTTCAAATCAAATATGGAGTCAAATCATCTTTTTTCAAATGTTTTATGTTTTAATTTCTTTTTAATTCTTAGAAAAAAAGTCAATGTAAGAATGACTATAATAAATTGCCAAGCACTAGAAGATGAATCTTTAGCTGGAGTATATCTGAACGTTTGAAATTCAGATTCGATGCCTTCAAATGAGTTTTCAAAATCTAGATAGTAGCATACCTCTGTCTTAAATTCAGTTGGACCAGGAATATATTTACCTTCTTTATAATTAGGAATTGCAGTTAGAATTGAAATACTTATATCACGGATATATTGAGATATGATGTGAGCATTTTTAAAGGAATAAGAAAGTCCAACACATTCACTCTGTATAGTATTAAAAATACCACTAGTCATACCTGTAAGAGGAGAATGAAGAGCTAACCAGTTAAAACTTCCGAATGTTGGACCACGAGTTACAGAGAAATCTGTTTCTAATGACTCATTTTGTCTCTTCGTACCTTCATCAATAACCACAAGATTAGGGACAGCATTTGAATCAGTTGAATTAAAGCGTAATAAAACTATGTCAACCCAAACAAGTTCATCGGATCGGCGATTAATTGTAAAATTTCCGAATAGGTAACTAACATTAGGAAATAATGTCCAAGTAGCATCAATTGATGAAAGGCCATCAGCAAGGATAATTTCAAAGGATATTGAATTATTTCCAGTTGCTTCAGGAGAAATTGAAACACTCTCGTTAAAAGGCATTTGCCAATCAATATACTGAGCTTTGTAAATAAGCCAACCTAGAATTGGATCATTTGTAGGATCTCCATCAGAATCATTGTCATACCTTACTGCTGCAGCTGGATTGGTTGGAAAAAACTCGAAGCTCATATGGTTATTAGAGAGAGTGTAGAGACTATCAACTGATGACTTCTGTGTGTCTTTGTGAAAGGAAGGCGTTTGTTCGTCTCCAATTGAGTTTAAAGATTGAGAGCTTATGAAGAGAAAAAATAGAATTACTGAAGAAAAAAGAACCCCTAATTTCATTCCTACTCATTTCCTAGAAAATATTTTCTTAAATTAATTAAATCGTTAATAAAAATATTTACTAGTGAAAAATCAAGGAAAAAGTTCAGCGAGTGTAAAAACACTCGCTTAATACAAAATCTTTAATCCTTTAACGCAGCAATCCAATCATAAACGGGTTCACAGAGTTGTTTGATCCGTTCTTTCTCAGTAGTCATTGGTCCGGATTTCCAACTCGGATCCGGCTCAAACCAGAAGTCAATGAGGTTACCAACTCGTTCCTCTTTTGGAGAAACCTTGACTATTACTGGCATTCCACTCTCAACATGCCATGGTTCATCAATTTTCAGAATATTGGCAACTGCCGTTTTGCTTTCGCCGAGAATCACATAAGCAAGAACAAATGGTAATTTTTTCAACGCAGATTTCGCAGCAAAGCCACAAACTGTCCAAGCATGAAGCTTACCGGTCATGGGCATTTCTACCCATTTAGTTTTCTCTAATCGACAATCAAGGTTCCAACAATTAACTCGAGGTGGAAAGGTTATATCTCCACATTCCGGACATTTGGTTCCAAGAAGTCTACCATCTTCCAACAAGGCTTTAGCATATGGGCTTAATGCGCCAAGTCTAAACGTATAGAGCATGTCATAATATATTTGTTGTTCTATCCAAACGGATCCTCCAGCTTCTCCAGTTCGAACATTTTGCCAAGTCCAGCCTTTTTCTGGAACGAGTTCTTGGATTTTTTTCCAATCATTCCATTTGAATTCTTTATTAAAGGGTGTAGGATGCAAATGATCAGTCATTCTTTTTCACCTCTAGACCTTTTCAAGAATGAAGTTACTAATACTCGTTCCAGTCCCTGCATGGCTGTTTACAAGACCCACTTCGGCGTCTTTGACTTCATTCTCTTTAGATTTGTGTTCTTTAGGAATTAAACCCGCCAATTGATAATAACACTCAACAGTGCTCATTAGTCCAGTGGCACCAACAGGATGGCCATAACCTATCAATCCCCCACCTGGATTTGTTGGAATTTCACCTTCCATGAATGGTAATTTGTCTCGAACAAACTGTTTTGGTGAAATAGATTCACACCAACCAAGGGCATTATAAATCTGTACTTCTGAAGTTGAAAATGCATCATGGACTTCAGCAACATCAATTTTTTTGTGAGAATCTTTCCAATCAATCCCTGCCATATCATAAGCCATTTCTGCTGACCGACGACAGGCTGCAAACTCTGCTAGATCAGGGTATCCTTCACCGTATCTTTGAGTCCAGCCAGGGAATCGATAACGGTCTCCTGCTCGAATGGTACATGATGATAAACCCGCTCCGGTAATTTCAACTCGATGATCGGGATTATATTTTCTCGCCCATTCCTCATTACAAACAATGATTGCAGCAGCTCCTTCAGACATAAAACAACAATCATCTTTTTTCAAAGGATAGGAAATAAGTCTAGAATTCATTACATCATCAACAGATATCTTCTTGCCAACCTGTCGATAATGCTGGGTTTTTTCGCCTGTGGCCATGGCATTATTCTTGTTCTTTACAGCAATTTCTCCAAAGTCTTCTTCTGTTAAACCATGTTTCTCCATGAAAATTCTAGCAAGGCCTGCATAATAATTGGTATAATTTGCACCCAACATAGCTTCATACCGAGTGTCAGAAGCAATAGCAATAAATTCTGATCCCTTAGATTGAGAAACACTTGCCATTAACTCATATCCACCAATTAAGCAAACATCCCAGAGTCCAGATCGCACCATACCATAGGCTGCGTAGAGGGCAGATCCTCCAGTATTACCCCCATTATCTATACGGAAATGGGGAACTCCCACTAAACCCAGGTGATCATGAAGAATCCAATATGCGGTCAATTGATGGCTGAAATGTACTGAAAAATGAGACCAAACAACTCCTCCATGATCCCGAACATCCTTTAAATGGAAAGCTGGGACATCATGGTAGAGTTGACGAACACAATTAGCCATCATTTCTTCAATTTGAAGATTTAATGGGTAATCGAAAGGCGACGTGTTGCCGCCAACAATAAACACTTTCTGTTGTTCGGGCATATTTAAACGCCTACTCTAAATTATTTCTAATGACTATACCAAAAAGATTCCTTTAAGTTGAAAATAATGTCGCGGCTTCAACTTTAAACCATGTCATTGTGAATAAAGAAATTACATAAAGAACCGTAATATTGACTCTAATTCTTTAGCCTCATGAAAATTTCCCCACGTTTTCAGTTCTCCAGTTTTCAAGGCTTCTTTCATTGGTTTTTTTCCTAGTAACAGTTGAGACAAAGTTTCACGGCTCAAGATCAACCTCAAATCAAAGCTTGTAGAAAGTCCTTCGTTAACAGCAATTTTTCCATTAGGCCAAAAAACAATATGAAAAGTTTCCTCTCCAAGGTCAAAATCAATGATTTTTCCATCATAAGTGGAACACCACCGGTTGACTAAATCTTGAAAGTCAGAGTTATCTGATAACATTGTGATGTTGTTAATTAGATCTTTAACAGACATTAAGGGATTCTCCTATTCTTTTTCGTCTATCCACTTTAAAATAGCTTTTTTGGCTGCATCTTCAATAACAAATGGATTAATCTTCCCATAATTTTCCTTCACTGCCGAAAAGAACCTTTCAGCTTCCTTGGGTTCAAGAATTGTGGTAATACGAGATTTTTTTTCATCAATAAACCATTTTGTAGCAAGAGGGAATTCTTGGAAAATCTTTGTCATTTCTTCCTTATTAATTCGGGGTTTACCTAACCATTCTGACATTTATTGCACCTCAATTTTAGGGAAAATCGTGTATTTTTCTCTTGGTGGCCATTCAATTACCACTTCTCTCCGACCTGGGATAAGAGATCCGCGATGAGAGAAAAATTTTTCGAGAATAACTTCACAAACTCTCTCAGGGGTTGTCTCTACCCTTTTTGCCATTTCTTGAATCTTTTCAGTTATTTCAGAAGATAGGTTTAACTTCATCTTTAACCCTCCTCCTCTGATCTCAATGAAATTCGTGTGTATGGATTCCCCCAATATTCGTTGAACACAATTCCTTCTAGCGGAAACCTTGAAGGTCCAAGGATACGATCAGTTCTTGGTATTCCAAAGCATAAAGTTGTAATAATTGAAACACCTGCAGGAATACCAAATCTTTCTTTCAGAATGTATTCTCTCCGTTGATCAATTGTAGGAAGATTATTCCATCCTACGCCCACACCCAAAGTTGTTGCCATTAACCACATATTCTCAATTGCTAAAGAAGCCGAAACAACTTGCATAAATCCTGTGAATGGATATGGACTCAACCAATCAACACTGTCACTAGCGCAGACTAATATGACATCACTCGCATCCTCTGGATAGCGGAAGAGCGATCCGTCCGCGACATTTTGAACTACTGCAGGTCGGTGCTTGGGTGGTAAATACCAAAGTCGATCTGCTGCAAGCTCGTATGGGATACTCCCAAATACCAAAGTAGCTTGTTCTTGTGCGATATCCGCTAGCCATTTCTTTGTCTCTTCATCCTGTATTCTAATGAATCTCCAAAATTGCATGTTTTCTGGTGACGGGGCTTGTCTTGCAGCATCTAATATCATTTCCATTTTCCATTCAGGGATTTTCATACCTTTTTTGAAATGTCGACAACTTCTACGAGTATAAATTGCTTCAATTACGGTCATTGGGAAGTCTTTAGGAGATTTAATTGTCATAGAAACTTCTTCCATACAAAATATCAATAAAAACCTGATTTTTTCTACTTATGTTTCTGAAATTAAATATCTTAAGATTATTAGCTAGAAAGTAGAGTGGTTGAAGTGTAACTAAAAAAAAAAGGGAGGATCCTATGGGTTAAATAGGATCTATTTTATCAGAATTCATGCAGAAGCTCGATATTCGCGAACATAATACCCCACAAGAAGACTCCAGACTGGCACTAAAAGATAGCTAATGGTTACTAGAGCAAAGAAGTATTCTATTCCCGAATCAAAGATAATCACTAAGAAGATAGTGTCTAGTACGAATTGGATAACCATTACAGTTACTCCAACGAGTAAAGCTTCTGTAATCCATTCCTCATGATTTATCTCGCTTGAACTGAAATACCAATAATATGCAATGAGTCCAATTATAATAAATGATGGAATCAAAATCATTTCGAACGGTAAATACTCATCATAGTCTGGACCAAATGGTTCTTCTTCTAATTCTTCTTGATCAATTCCAAGAGCCGCCATAACACCCCATGCGAAAAAGAAGGCAAAAACCCAAAGCATGAATCCACTAAGTATTGCCCTTTTCCATTCATACTTTTCTAAAATAATTACCATTTTATTTCCTATCCATATGAAAAATAGCTAATTGATACAGCATTATGAAAAGATTAAGGGTTTCTTTGTTGTAATCCATGGAATTAGAAAAAAACCATTATCACTTGTATTAAACGACGAAAAAATTAGAAATGGGGACATTTACTTTTTATAGCAACCTAGGAATCGTGAAATGACGAGTCTTTGAATTTCTGAAGTGCCTTCACCAATTTCCAATAATCTTTGATCCCGATAGAGCCTTTCAATATCATATTCTTTCATAAGGCCATACCCACCATGAATTTGGACCCCATAATGCGTACATCGATGGGCAACTTCCGAACAATAAAGTTTTGCCATTGCTGCTAACTTCCGGTATTCGTCTCGTCCTTGGTCAAAGTACCAAGCTGCTTTATAGAGTAAATTACGAGCTGCTTCCACTTCTACGGCCATATCTGCTAATTTGAATGCAATTGCTTGGAATGTTGAAATCGGTTTTCCAAATTGTTTTCGTTGTTTTGCATATTCTAGAGCCAAATCCAAGGCACCCTGGGCACAACCTAATCCCATTGCTCCAATCGATAGTCTTCCTTTGTCTAGTGTATCAAGCATTTGATGAAATCCTTCCCCTCGATTCCCAAGCATTTTATCATTAGGAACTCGACAATTTGTAAAAAATAATTCTGATGTTATTGAAGATCTCCACATTAATTTCTGATGCATACTACGAGCTTCAAATCCTTCAGTTCCTTGATCTACAAGGAAACAAGTGTATTCTTTCTTTCCATCTGGCCTTTTACCAGTTATCGCTTGGACTGTAACTCCTAGGGAATAAGGTGTTGAGCCATTTGTGATGAAAATCTTTGATCCATCAATTGCCCAATTATCACCCTCTTGTTTGGCTTTTGTTTTGGTTCCCCCTGCATCTGACCCCGCATCTGGTTCTGTTAAACCAAAACCCCAGAGTTTTTCCCCTGTAGTTAGTTTTGGTAAATAGTGTTCCTTTTGATCCTCATTTCCAAAATAGTATATTGGTCCGATTCCCAGTGAGTTATGGGCTGCAACTGTTGCTGCATGTGAACCATCAACACGAGCTAATTCTTCAATAGCAACAACATAGGAAACATAATCTAAACCAGAACCACCGTAAGATTCAGGCACAAATATCCCTAAAATTCCTAGATCTCCCATTTTTTTTGCTGTGATAGGAGAAAATTCTTCTTTTTCATCTAATTCTTGTGCTACTGGACGAATCTCTTTTTCAGCAAATTCTCGGACAGCATCACGCATCATAACCGCAGGTTCAGGTAGATCAAAATTAATGGTCATAAATTAACATCCTATCTCTGATGAAAGGAGCATGAGTAATAAATTATCTTTAGTTTTTTTTAATGATTGAGAACAAAAGACTCAAAGTTATAGGTCAATAGAATTTTATTCAAACCAGTGATCTCAAATAGAATAGAAAAAACAAGCTAGGCGAATTTAATGAAACGAACACAGATGTATAATTGGCACAAAGAACATGGCAAAATGGTTTCTTTCGCAGGTTTTGAAATACCTGTCCTCTACAGTTCAATTAAGCAAGAACATATGGCTGTAAGAGACAACGTTGGGATTTTCGATGTTTCTCATATGGGTCGGTTATTTGCTGAAGGAATAGATGTTTTACCTTTTTTTAATACCTTAGTGCCAAGAGATCTTGAGAAATTAGCAGTTGGCCGGGGAGCATACTCTTTCGTTTTAAATGAACATGCTGGTTTCCGAGATGATGTTGTATTATTTCGATTATCTGAAACCAGATATATGTTAGTGTGGAACGCTGGTAATCTAGAAAAGATTCCTATGTGGATTTCAAATATGCTAGCATTCGTTAATCAGTTGGGTAAACCTCTGGATATTCAAATACAGAATATCGCTGCAGAAAGTGCCATGTTTGCAGTTCAAGGACCTAATGCTGTTAATCTCGTTGAAGAAATTTTTACAGGAGATATACCTACTCGCTGGGGCGTCTCAGAAGGTAATATTTCTTCGAGTGATGTAATTTTAAGCAGAACAGGTTATACTGGTGAAGACGGATTTGAGATTAGTATTCTTGATTCAAGTTATGAATACCCTCTAAACGCTGAAACAGTTTGGAATAGCGTTCTCGAGAGTAGTGATGTTGAACCCTGTGGTTTAGGAGCTCGAGATAGTCTTAGACTTGAAAGTGGCTTTTCTCTTTATGGAAATGATATCTATGAAGATATTGATCCTGTCTCTGCTGATCTATGTTTTCCTCCTTTTATTCATTTGAACAAAGATTCATTTTTTATGGGTAAAGAACGACTCCTTGAATTAAATCAAAACCCCCCCACCATTAAACGAGTGGGATTCGTTTCAACCGAAAAAGGACCCAGTCCCCGCCCAGGAATGCCAATCCTAAATGAAACAGGTGAGAAAATAGGAAACGTAACAAGTGGATCTTTCAGTCCCTTACTTGAGATTGGTGTAGGCATGGGCTATTTGATGACTGAATATATTGATGTTGGAACTATGATAGCTTTCGAGCATCGGGGAAAGCACTATCCAATGGAAGTCAAGAAATTTCCACTCTATGATGCAAATAAGTATGGTCATGCCCGGAAAGTATAATATACTTCATTTTTGTTCAACTCTGGAGAGTCATCCATCTGTACGTAGCATTAGGGTTGGATGTTGACCGTGATGCTCCTTTTACAAAGGAGGGATTAGTTCATGGGATTAGCATGCCATTAATGTCCCGAGATTTTTCGTTTTTAAAAGATCCAAGTAGAGCAGCTGTGTTTGAAGGGACTGTTGCAGGATTACAATCTTTTTTTGATGAATTAGAAATAGTAATACCTTCTCTTTTCTTCTTAGAGGGTAGGGCTACAATTTTCCTAGCGGAAAATCATACAGATTTATTAAAAAAGATGAAAAGTTCAATCATTGGGTTTCATGGAATGGACCATGAAGACATGGTAGGATCTAGCTCGAAAATCCCTCTAAGTCTTGAAGAAAATCTTAAAACGATTAATGATGGGAAGAAAATCATTCAAGAAGTTACTGGGTTTAACCCGATAATTTTTCGAGCTCCATATATGCAAATTAACACTAACTTGTTAGAGAAGTTACCTTCCTGTGGATTTCAGTTTGATTCGTCTTTGTATACTGAAACTTCCCAACCACCATTTCCCTATGAAGTTACAAAGGGATTAACTGAAATTCCCGTTATTAAATATCCACAAGGAAGTCAAAAATTCCTTTATCTATATCTGTGGTCACTTTTTGAAGGAAAACGTTCCCCTGAAGAATATATTAAAGTTATTTCTGATTTAGCAATTAAGAAAAATGTTTCACACGATTCTACTGTTCCTTCAACAATTTGTTTAATAAATTTACACCCTTGGCATCTTGCTTTCAACATTTCTGAGAAAAGATATCTTACAAAACAGGAATGTGAGAAGAATCTCCACTACCTACAATTTATACTTGATGAGTTGAGTCAATTTTCAGAAATTTCGTTCGAACTGCCTTCAATATTAAAACTTGTAAGGTAAATGAATCCGTTTTATTTGATTTACTCAACTCCTTAATCGACTAGACTATTTCGAGATAATCTTTTTTTCACCAACCTTCTTCTTCATCTTCCTCAAGAGACGAAATCAAAGATCTAAGCGATTTCAATGGTAAATCTTTCAATTCTTTTTCAAGATCTTTTTCCGTTCCTTCCTTTATTTCCTCCATCTCAACTTTTCGGTCTAAGTCATCTGAACTAAAAGAAAGGTCTATTTCTGATAGAGCATCTGTAAATGGGGCTTTTGGAGGAGGACCAATAAGGGGTTTTCCATCTTCTGTACGAGAAACTTCAGGAGGCGCGGCAATCTTTGGTTTTTCCTCACCTTCTTCATCCCAAGAATCAAGCATAGAGCTTAGTTTACTAAAACCTGTAATTTCTTCAGTAACTTCTTCTCGTACTGGTTCTTCTGCTTGATCTATTTTTGCTTCTAGTTCATTCAGTGATCCAAAAGCACCTGCAAATTCTTCTGTTGCTTCGGATGGTTCCGTATCTGTTGGTTGGCTTCCTTCAACTTCCTCAGGTGCAAATCGTCCAAGGGTTCGAAATGTGCCACCCAATTCTTCAAATTCGTCGCTTATTTCTTCTCGAATTGGTTCTTCTTCCTTTTCGATTGGGGATGGAATTTCCTCTGAAGTAACACTAGGAGTAGCTTGAGGTTGTACTATTAGTTCAGGTTCGCTTGGAATGATTTTTTCTGGTTCTGGTTCTATTAAACTTAATCCAAGTTCTTGTAGTTCTTCATCAGTGTCTTTTTCAGGAAGAGTAAAAATTAATTCTTTCATCCGTTTAACGTCTTCATTTCTTTCTTGGTTTTTATAGGCTTTCATCAATCTCTCGAGTATAGTATTTAATCCCGCTGCTTTACCAACTAA
>JAEOTI010000286.1 GCA_016839955.1 Candidatus Hodarchaeota archaeon
AAAAAGCACTTCAGGACGCAGATTTCGTAATTCTGACAATAGCCAAAGATAGAGAAGAGACATGGAAGAAAGATCAAGAGATAGCAAAAAACCATGGAATTTGGACTTACGCTGAAAATGGTGGTATTGGGGCTTTTGGTCACACTGCAAGAAATGTAGCTACTCTTATACCAATATTAGACGACATTCGAGATTTAGCTCCCAATGCATGGATTATTAATTTTACAAATCCCCTACCGCGAATCCACTATGCAATTAAGGATTATACAAACTTGAAATGTGTGAGTTTTTGCCATCAATATTGGCATGGCCACTATATTTTAGGTCGAATACTATCCAAGGATTTAATAGATAAGGGATATAACTTAAGGAACAATGAGTACAAGACAATACGGGATGCTGCTTTAAACGAATATAGAGTCACCGCAGGGGGATTGAATCATTTTACCTGGATGTTAGAAATTAAAAGAAGATCAACACAAGAAGATCTGTATCCTATGATTCGAGAAAATATATCTAATTTACCAAAAGATTTTGAGGCCTTAACTTCACATGTTTTCAGAATTTTTGGACTATTACCAGTCCCAGGAGAAACTCACCTTTCAGAATTTTTACCATACACGGCAACGCGAGAAAACTGGGACAAATACAATCTATATCATTTTAATTTCCAACAAGCACGAAAGGATAAAGAACAGAATTCAAAGTTAATAACACGGATTATCAAAGGAGAATTATCAGTAGATAAATTGACTTTTGATGTTTCAGACAGATTAGCTACAATTATAACAAAAATATTTACTGATTCACATTCATTTGAACCAGCAATCAACACAGAAAATTTCAGGAGCATAAGAAATCTTAATTCTGACGCGATTGTTGAAATTTCTTGTCTTTTAAATCGCAATGGGGCATCAGGGATGAAACTAGGGGATCTTCCTGAAGGAATAGCTTCCCTTTGTAATAGGGAAATTTCTATTGCAAAATTAATTACGAAAGGATCAATTAAAGGAGATGTTGAATTAATTAGACAAGCAATAGCGTTAGATCCGACAATTAACGATCTTGACTTAGTAGAAAGATTGGTACACACCTATATATCAGAGTTTAAAGAATATCTACCCCAATTTCATTGAATTCTCGTCCAATGAGATCTTTACTTTTTGACAACCTGTTTTCGACTAATTACAACTAGCGTGCATAACATGACGAGAAAAACCAATACCCCTGGGAACAAGGTTGATTGGCTTTTCGTTGTTGTCTGACTTGTTGTGTGAGATAACTGGGTTGTCTGTTCAGAAGTCAAGACCGATGCTGGAAGCACACTGACTTCGTTTGAAACATTACTTTCACAAATGATATTGACTCCAGTCACTACATAATAATATGTTGTGCCTCCTATGACTGTAGTATCGAAACACATCCGAGTTTCGATTGAATTGGATACTCTAAATTGAAAAAGAGATTGTGGAAATAATATATTTATAGATGAAATTTCTGAATAAACCCAAGTTCTTATATTCAAGTGTTCAACTTTTCCTTTGTTCCAAAATAATTGTCTTATTATCGTTCAATTTAAAAAATGTTCATAAATTCTGTTAATAATGTTTAAGTAGAGAATGGAAAGACTTCCAAATGACAAACCAACCTTTCGAATCAGAAGAAACGATGAAAGCATTCATCGTAGAAACAGCGAATGAAATATCAGAACTACTCAAAACTCTTCAGCATCCAAAGAGACTGGAAATATTGGCTCTGATGTTGAAAGAAGAAAAAGAGTTTGGGACGCTCATGACACAAACAAAGCTGCCAAAGAGTGCACTGGGGAATCATCTTACCGAGCTTCTCGAAAAAAATCTCATTGAAAAATTAGATCGTGGTGTTTATCGAATAACCATGGATGGACAAGAATTCTTGACAAATATTTCGAGTATGTTTCTTAATGCTAAAATTCGAGAGCAAGAGAGGTTAGAACGTCAACAAAGAAGATACCAAGCCATGATCGCCCGATATACACGATTCAGCTTTGAAAATGGTGAAATCATGGCATTGGAATCAAAAAAAGGAAGTGAAACTGAAATGGAAGTCGAAATCAAGACACGCTCTGCATTCACAATAATGGGAATGCAAGAGCGTGGAATAATTGCATCAGAATTTATCCCCCCCCTATGGGAAAGGTTTCTGAAAAGATCCGATGAAATAAAAGGAAAAATCAAGTCAAACACAACTTATGGTTTAAGTTATCATAAGAATAAAGACACAAAGGAATTTAGCTATCTAGTAGGTCACGAAATAGAGCCAGGTACGGAAGTACCTAAAGACTTCGTCACCACCACGATCCCCGACCTGACATATGTTGTAGTTAAATGTACATCGCCAACTCTTACCGAAGCTTGGAATTTTGCGAGTAAATGGATAGTACAAAACGGGTATAAAGATAATAGCTATAGTTTTGGGGAATATGAAGTTTATCCTGAAAGCTTTAAAGACGAAAAGACTGACCCGATGTACATTTATGTCCCGATAATAAAACCTTGAAGAATTTGTGGAAATAGATAGATTCATTCTATTTCTCTTTTTTATCCACTCACCTAATCCATCAGTAATTGTTAGCTTCAATTCTACAAACTGGATTAAGTTAATCATTTTAATGAGCTAAAAAGCCATGAATAACCAAAAAACAGTTGAAATAATGATATGGGAGTTGGAAAAGGGATTTCAAGGACTAATGCAAACATTAATTGAAATTCCAAAGGAGGAGGCGCAATGGAAGCCCAGTATTCATTCTAGAACATTAGAGACCATTAGACAGTGGAATGAAAAAGGAAATGAATGGATAACAACACAAACTTTGGATCCAATTGCTACGATTGAATATAAAGTAGTTCATTTGGCTCAATGTAAACAAATGTATGATGGTATGCTTTCAAGGAAGGGATCCTGAAGTGGAACGATCTTGAATGTCCAGAATGGCCACATTGTATTGATTATTTGAAACAAACCCAAACGCAATTAGTTAATAGTCTGCAAAATCTAAGTGATGAACAGTTAGACGACATGGTCAGAACTAACTGGGGTGATTTATGGCCAACTAAACAGATCATCTCAACCATGCTTCATCATGATGCATATCATTTTGGTCAAATTTGTACGGTAAGAAACCTCTTTAAAATGAAGAATTGACAAAGGTCAAGTGTTTAAACTTGAATCACAAAGATTAAGAGTCAAACAATGAAGTATAATTGGAAATAACAAAGCAATGAAGCTTAACCCGAACTCAGAGAGGGCATAGGTCACTCGAACAGGCTGGGAGGTGACAACATTCCGTACAATAATCTTTCTACTCTCAAGCTGTTTCAAACGAGCTGTAAGAATTCTTGAACCTATCTTGGGTATTGCTTTTAGCAGATCATTAAAATGAGGTTCTCCTAAAAGAGCAATTGTGAATAAGACGTCAACCATCCATTTTCCCCGGAATATTCTTCCAATATCATTCAAAATCTCTTTTTCGAGTTTTAATCGGTTTGAAATTTGAATATTAGGTATTTCTTGTTGAATACACTCACGAGAAATGTCCTGTTGAAGACATCTGATACTTGTCTCTTGAATTAACGGAATTAAATCTAATAGTTCCTTGAATTGAGTTAAAATCTCTTTTCTAAGATTTTGGTTCAGTGAATTAGACATGAGTCTACATTAGACCATTAGGTATAAAAAAATATACTAAGTTGTAATTATGATTGATTCTAATTTTTAAGAAAATATTACCTTTATTCTATCAATCTCTTACTTTAAAATAAAGAATGAAAAGTTAAAATACGTATATGAAGGTAAATAAATGTTTGAACCAGAATATAGAGCAAGCTTTGGAGTACTGCGAAGAGAACTAGGATTTTGGCCAACCCTTCAGACAACGATATCTTCGATGCTAAAATCAAGAAAGATTCAGTTTGAAGAGAATGATAATGATGACGTATCAACAAGGAAAAAGAATGTTCTCAAAAACCATTTTAAACTCTTTGCAATACTCTATAAGGAGCTGAAAAATCGTTACGACGAAGAGAAAACACTAAATATTATGCATGAAATTTTAATACAATGTGGACCAATATTTATGCGTGGATTTAAACTCCTAGGTCCCCATGACGATCTTAGCAATTTTATGCCCATTTATAAGGAATTTGAAAGCCAAAACCTAATATTTGATGTTATCGAAGAATCATCACACCGTTTTGAAATAGTAGTCAGAAGATGCCTCATACTTGAGGCATTTAAGGATCTAGGATTAGAAATAGTAACTCAATGGATGTGCGATATCGCATTCTTGTATTTTAGTAACTATCATCCTGACATAAAATATAAGAAAGATCAAATGATAGCTAAAGGGGATAAATGCTGTCATGAAGTATTTATTTGGCAGGATTAAAACCGTAAAAATTTGATTAGAATATTAAGAATTAGTAAAATTAGCTAAAACAAGCCTAAACAGATCAATAAACCATATAAGAAGAATCCCTAATCCAACGATCCAAATAAAAATAATAACTAGGGTGGTTTTCCTTCCAATTGGCACATCTTTCTGTTTTTCTTCCATTGCCTTTTCTCGACATTCTTCAACTACATCTTTTGGAATTATTTTTAGTGCAATAGCAATACCGATTGGAACTAAGATTAAATCATCTAAATAACCTAATACAGGAATAAAATCGGGTATAAGGTCAATAGGACAGAATACATACCCAATGACAATACCTAGAAATAACCGTTTCCACCAAGACACCCGAGAGTCTTTATACACGAGGTATAGAGTATAAGTTTCGTTCTTTAGTTCTTTAGCCTTTTGTTTTAGCTTCGCGATCATGATTCTTAATCAACTATTTAAGTCCCTTTTACACCAAAAAAGAATTTTTATCGTAGATGTATCTGCTACATTCTAATAGGTTGTTGATGAAATAAAGAAAAAAATTGTTCTAAAAGTACCTCTTATATGGAATAAATAAATCCTG
Source organism: Candidatus Hodarchaeota archaeon (assembly GCA_016839955.1). The sequence continues at coordinate 5,007 of JAEOTI010000286.1, forward strand.
TAAGTAATTGTATGAATCTTGTAAAATTACTAAAAACGCCAAGGAAAGAAGAATATGGCAAAGAAAGGTCATGAAATAACGTATGGTCATGTGACTATAAATCCTAAGAATAATGTTGTTGCTGGAAGCTATGGAACATGGACCCTGACATTGACGGTTGGAAAACATGGCATAGACGATGGGGGTCACATCAAAATTGCCTGGAGAGACGTATCTGACTGGAAAAACCTCAATTCTTAAGACCGAAAGAAGCCAACTATACGACAATCAATACAACTGGTAATGCTGAACTGGATGTCTGTTTCGAGAAGAGTGGCTATATTCGTCCTTGGAGACCCTGTTTGACCATCACGATATATGACGGATTTCTAGCAGAGGGAGATACTGTAACTATCATTTATGGTGATACCAGTGAGGGAGGGCTTGGTTCTATGGCTCAGACGTTTGTAGAAGATAGTTTTGAGTTTCGAGTTCTTGTTGATCCTTTTGGAACTGGTCAATATATATTGGTTCCCAATTCACCTGTCCTAAAAGTAGTTGCTGGTGAGCCAGAACTGTTAAAGGTGACTATTCCTTCAGAAACAGTAATAGGTAAACCAACGTGGCTCTCGGTCAGAATAGAAGATGAGTGGGGAAACCCTACACCACATTATACTAGAACTATATTGTTTTCTTCTAGTGATCCCAACGCTAGCCTTCCACCACCTTACACTTTCAGTAGACAAGATGAAGGTACTCATCGTTTTGAGGATCTCGCCTTCCAAACACCAGGAATCCATTATGTCACAATTTCTGACGTAAAGAGTAATAAAATTAGCACGAGTAATCCTATTGTGATCAACAAAAAGCAAAAGAAAAAGACGCTTTTTTGGGGAGACTTACACGGACAAACAGAGGAAACTGTAGGTACAGGAACCTTGGACCAGTATTTTTGTTTTGCCAGAGATGCTGCTGCACTTGATTTCGTATCTCATGTAGGTAACGACTTTCAAATCACCAAAGATCACTATAAAGACACTCAAAGGGCAGTCAAAGAATTTCATGTGCCGAGAAGATTCATTACATTCTTGGGGTATGAGTGGTCAGGTAATACCCCAGCAGGTGGGGATCATAACATCTACTTCCTAAAAGATGATCAGATCATTCATCGTAGTAGTCATACCCAAGTAGAAGATAAATCAGATGAGGAAACTGATCGTTACCCTATTTCACGCCTTTTAGATACTTTTCACGGAAGAAACGATGTCCTAGTCATCCCACACATAGGTGGACGCCGTGCGATTCTGGATTACTATGAACCTAGTTTAACCCCATTTATAGAAATATGTTCAGTCCATGGCCACTTTGAATGGTTTGCCCAGGAAGCTGT
>JAEOTI010000287.1 GCA_016839955.1 Candidatus Hodarchaeota archaeon
AAAGCTAAGCTTTGCTGAAATAGTATCAAAGCTCGTTCTGGATCACCTATCCTCTGATTAATAGAACCTAGACTCGTAAGAGCTCGTACTATCCCGTAAGAGTCCTCGAGTTCTTCATACAAAATTAAACTCTCTTCAGTGGGTGTTAATGCTCGACCAGTATAGCCCTTGATTGAATAAGTAGCTCCTTTTTGTAATAGTAAGGACGCTCTTCTTTGTACAATTGCTTTTGAAGATCCTTCTGCGAGTGTACCAAGAATTTTTTCCCCTTGCTCAATCGTCTTGAGACTCTCCTCCAATTCTCTAAGATTTAATAATGTAAATGACTTAACAATCAATGCGTCGATTTCATGTAAGGGACTACCAAGTCTTTGGCTCTCTGAAAAAGCGGTTTCCGCTAATTGTAGACTCTTTGTAAAATCATTTTTCGATGCTAGGATCTGACTCCTGAATATTTGGATAGCAAGCTGTTCATCAACCTCCAATCCTTTTTCATTCTCTAAAAATTCTACGATTTGAAGGGCTTCAACGTAGTTATTCTGATGTAGAAGTTTTTCAGCTCGTTGAATCTCATTGTAAGCCACAGTTTGATCTTTAGGCATTGTCTTCCAACCATTACTCTACTTGGTACTGATTTATTAACCAAGTGATGCAAATGTCCTGCTTCCTTGAGACTGCCTTATAACATTGGAAACCGATAATTATTACTATTACAGATTTTAACGGAACAAATAATCCAAATGATATTAAAAAGAAGAAATAAGATGATTAGGAAAAAGAGGGGAGAGAAGGAGATAGATAATCTAATTGTCAATAAATTTTCTTCTCAGATATCTTGGTACAAAGGTTAATACGGTACCAACTGCGATTAAGGCAAGTCCTATCCCCAATCCACCTGTACTCAATAGAGAAGCAAGATTTTGCGCTAGTTTTAGTTGATCTAAACCATCTTTTAATTTGTTAAATTCCTTTGAAGAAAGATTCTCTACTGAACCTAACCGCTCAGCATAGCCAAATGGCTCAATGAAAACTGTTCCTGTGGTTGAGCTATGATAGGAATAATTTCCCATTATTTTAGTGTTATAAAGACTATAATTGAATAATTGCAGATTAAATTGCATCCGTTTCAGACCTTTAAGAGGAAAGCCCGTGTTAGGTTCAATATATAAGACTGTATTATCTTTTTCTAGAACACTATCAACATCAGGATATTCTTGATAGTGTAAAGGGCTGAGTAATATTGGTACACCAAAATTCCATGCTGTTAAATTCATAAAACCTTCAATATATTGATCATATTTTGGATCAACTTTCCATGCAGAAGACGATAATGAAAACTTCATAGTTTCAATTTCTTGTATATAGCCTTTTCCTGAATAAACTAGTTCAGAAGAACGATAAGTATCAGTACCGCCCCAAATAGTTAACTTATCATTTTTTTCAATACCGGGAGCGAATCCGTCTCCGGTAGTCCCACAAACTGATTCATTTTCATGCCAAAAACAATTCTTAGCAACTTCAAATTTTTCAATGTCGTTGTGTGCTTCTTGTTGCCATATTTTGTCTAGATTTTTCGCTCCAGTATTAATCCGTTTAATGGGACTATAGGTACCATTTCCAACAAGAGCGGTACATGCCCCTGCTACAGGATCCTGGAATGTGAAGAACCAATCACCGAATGTTCTCTTGGCAACATAAGAAACACCGCTTTCCCACATCCAAAATGGAACTAGTGCTTCTAAAAATGAACCTAAAAGAAGAACTTGATTAGTAGTAATTTCATATCGAGTGGCATAAGTTTCATTCATTTCAGAGTATGTTTGACGGAAAACTGCGAGTGATGTAACATTTTCAGCAATTGCATAGTTTTTATTTGGGTTATAGAGAAAGTTATCAACTTGATTTCCAGTCAGATTTAAATTTGTTTCAAAATTTGCGGCTTCCAACCCAAACGGAGATGAATATGTCAAATTACCCCATTGTTCTTCTGCTTGTGTAAAATTTTCAAGTGCATCTGCTAGTGCATGGACTGTACTATTTATGAGGTTTTGTGCTAAACCATAATGTAAATTAGCTTCATTTCCCGCTCCAAGGCAATAGGCGCGGTATAGCGGATTCCAAGAGATTATCACATCATCTAATGTAAGTTCCTCTTGATGTCCGCTATCTGCTACCAAGTACCATGAGAATTCTTGGTAAGTCACTGTATCTTCTGTATGTCCTAGAACAGTTCTGTTATCTATTTTTTGGCAAATAAATGGACCTACCTCTTCATAAATGGGTACATTTCCTGTGAAACTATTACTAGTAACATTATAATTCGTGATATTGTAGATATAAAATGAATCATACACAGGTGGTACTTTTATATTCTCTGGACCTGTATATAACCAACTATCACCTTGTTCTATTACATTTAGATTAGAATCGAATAGCCAGGGAGAATCCCAGTCTTCTACAGTTAGTACTAATGTATCTTTGAGTCCATCTTCAAGCATTTGATTGATTACAAGTGGACCTGTGATTCCAATTCCCACGGTTACAATTCCCCCCAAAACCAAAATTATCCCTAGAATAGTCATTAATCGGTGTGATCGAATTATCATATAAAACCAACCAATAATCATCTGAGATTAATCTCTGATATACACCCAAAAAATTCCAGAAATCAAAATTCTGAAGAATAATTTGTGGAAAAAAACGTCAAAAGGTCGAAGAGGATTCTTGAGTAAGATAGGAAGGAATTAAACTGAAGAAAAACCAATCACAATTTAACACGATTCTTAAGAAAGTTATAGCTTTTCGGGAAGAAAGAAATTGGGCTAAATATCATACTCCTCGAAACTTAGCAACTTCGATCGCTATTGAAGCAGCAGAAATATTGGAGCTATTCCAGTGGCGTACAGAGCATACTTTTAAGCTTTCAAAAACAGAACTTGAACTTCTTGGAGAAGAAATTGCAGATGTTATGATTTATTGTTTTTTACTTGCAAATGAATGTGATATTGATCTTTACGGGGCAATTCTGAAGAAATTGGAAAAAAACGCAGTTAAATATCCAAAGGATAAATCTGATATGTTTTAGAATAAGGAATAATCAAGTCTATTAATCTTCTAAAGCTTCAAGAAGCTTTTTACCACGAGATGTAATAAGATATTTTTTTGTTCGGCCTTCTGATTCTATTGGTTGTACAAAGTTTTTCGCTTTTAGGTCTCGTAAGTGCTGATACACGACTTGTGGACTGACTTTTCTTCCTAATAATCGCCAAAGTTCCCTTCCTGAAGCAGTTTGACGTTCTTTTATTAATTTTAGAACTGCAATTTTCATAGAACTCGGCTGAAATTCAGTAGGACTTTTTTCTAGGTGGAATTGACTTCTAAAGGAGAATAATTCAGGGGTTTTTATACCAGAACCAGTGAGTAAAACTACTATTGGTAGTTCACTCAACCAATTATGATCCTTTAAGGATGGTAATGCAGCAATAGACGCTGCAGAAGCATTTTCTACAAAAAATCCAAGATTTCGAGCTAATTGGACTGCTGTATTCGCTACTGGTTTTTGATTGATTGAAAAGCTGTCACCTTTTGTCTCTTTTATTGCCAAGACTGCTTTTTCTTTATATTGAGTAAAGTCTACCATTAATGGTGAAATAAAGAATTCATCATCTTCTTGAATTTTGAGTGGTTTTTCCTCATGTAAGGAAGTTGAAATTGGATCATAACCAACAATTTGGATGGCACACAATCGAGGGATTATAGATATCCTCTCAGCTTTTTTTAACCGTTTAAAACCTTGCCAAAGAGAATAAATGAGAGACCCCGAACCAGTAGGTACAAGAAGCACATAATCCTCATCACTTAGCCGATTTTCGGAAGCTAATTCATAAGCAAGTGTTTCTTGCCCTCTTAGGCAAGTAGGATTTCTTTCTACTGACGTTTGGAAACTCGCTCGTTCCTCGGAATAACGATTTGATCTAATAATTGCCCCTAATAATGTTTCTTCACTTTCTTTGTCTATAGATGCCCCATAAACTTCCATTATACGAATTTTTCCTATATCAGTACGTGTAGGTACAATACAATGACATCGTAAACCAGCATAGGCCGCATAAGCAGCAACAGAGACAGCATGATTTCCATCTGAAGCTACAACTACCGAATCATAGTGTTCCGATTTTGCTTCGGACACAACTAAAGCGGCTGCACGGTCTCGAAAACTACCAGTAGGATTGACTATCTCATTTTTAAAAAAAAGACAGTTATCTGTGGCAATATCTTGAAAACGGGATTTATTTTCCGGTGATATTTCTAATAATGGCGTATTTCCCTCATTCATTGTTATTTTCTTATCTAGGAGGGGTAACCATTCAATGAATCGCCATATACCTTGATATTGCATAAAAATCATCTATGACAAGAAAAAAGTTGACATAAAAAAGATTGGCGCATATCAAAAAATTACTTCAAATCTCTATATTCTCAAACTTGATGTAAATTAATGGGGAAGAAAGAATTTGATAGAAGCAGAAAGTGCCTGGTGGCATAAGATTGGAGTTAAAAAAGTTAATAATGGAAAGATTTCTCTCGGAACAACTCGTGTAAAACGAGGGTTTGCAAAAATGACCAAGGGAGGAGTCATTATGGATGTCACAAATGCAGATCAAGCCATAATTGCAGAAAAAGCCGGTGCTGTTTCCGTTATGGTCTTAGATAAGTTACCTGCAGATGTTCGCCGGGCAGGCGGAGTTGCTCGTTCAGCATCTGTATCTAGAATACGAGAAATTTTGGATGTGACAACAATCCCAGTGATGGCAAAATGTCGAATTGGACACACTGAAGAAGCTAGAATGCTTGAAGCAGTGGGAATCGACATGATTGATGAATCTGAGGTGTTAACACCTGCAGATGAAGCCCATCATGTTTGGAAATGGCCTTTTCAAACTCCTTTTGTCAATGGTGCTCGAAGTTTAGATGAAGCCCTTCGTCGAATTGAAGAAGGAGCAGCCTTGATTCGTACAAAAGGGGAAGCTGGTACTGGTAACATAGTTGAAGCAGTTCGACATATCCGTAAAGTAAACGAAGGTATCCGTCATCTTAGTAACCTTGTAACGAATGAAGACAACCAAAACCTTATGGCTACAGCAAGAAACATGAGAGTTTCATTTGAAATTGCCTATATTACAGGTCAAATACACCGTTTACCTGTTGTTAATTTTGCAGCAGGCGGAATTGCTACACCTGCAGATGCAGCTCTTATGATGCACCATGGTTGTGATGGTGTCTTTGTTGGTTCTGGTATTTACAAAAGTGAAGACCCACAACAACGAGCTGAGGCCATTGTACTTGCCACTACACATTTTGACAAACCCGAAATTGTATTGGAAGCCCAGGAGATGGTTGATGAAACTAAATCTATGCCAGGACTTGAAATCGATAAATTAAATGTTCGATTACAAGAGAGAGGTGCCGAAATTTGAAAAAAATGAAAATTGGTATTCTTGCACTACAAGGTGATATTTCCGAACTCATATCCTACTTTGAACGTTCCAGTGGTGGTAACTCTGGAAATATTGAAGTTGTAAGAGTTAGAAAAATCCAAGATTTATCAAATATTGATGGTCTAGTGATCCCAGGTGGAGAATCAACAACGATTTCCCGATTAATAAAACTTCAGTTTAATGGAGATACTGAATCGTTCCAAATGAAAATAAAAGAGTTGGTCAATACGGGCTTACCGATCCTTGGTGTATGTGCGGGTGCTGTACTCTTAGCCAAGAAAATTTACAACAAAGCGGAAAGTACAGACCACCATGCAGTGCTGGATGTCTTAGATGTCTCAATTCTCCGAAATGCTTATGGTCGTCAAAAAGAATCCTTTGAAACCTTAATTACCGCCCCAGCTCTGAGTGAACAGGTTTTTCCTGCTGTTTTTATCAGAGCGCCTAAAATCCAACAAACAGGAGACAATGTGGAAGTCCTAGGTTATTTAGATGATACTCCAGTAATAGTAAGAGAGAAAAATCTAATGGCTGTTACATTTCATCCAGAATTAACTGAAGATTACAGAGTATCAAAATATTTCTTAGAAATGTGCCATGAAAGATTTGTTAATCGTTGACTACCTTTGTATACAAGAATTACCTACAGTCTTCAACCTTGAGAAATAAAATTGGAGGAAATGCTATAAAATCATATGTAAAGTCATTCTACTATCTAGAGGTCTCTGAGATTTCACTAACGCAAAGGATTGGATTCTCTTCTTTTATCCCAAAGATTTCTGATTTTATACGTAAAGAGAGGAACGCTAATTCAAGATTTAGGGGATCTGAATCTGATACAAAGGCGAGTAAGCAGTTTTCCCCCTCACATTTTATTTCTGGTGATAATTCAAGCTGATTTGACTTTTTTATATCCATGTGCGCCACTCATGATCCTTTGCAAGGATCAAAGTACAAATCCACACATATTATGACGAAAATATGTGACTATCACATAGCAGAGATTTCGTGTTTTTGTCAGAAAATAGGAGAAAATAAGAGAATATTAGAAGGAAATTAAGTTAACATCTTTTTAACGACTTCAAAGATTGCTTTTGCAGGTACTTCTTTTTCTTGATGAATTCTCAAAGAAACTCTGCCTGTTGAGCGACTTAATTCCATATATTCAGCTAGAACACTTCGTAGGGTATAAGAATGCAGAAAAGGTAATACTATTCTTGTGAAACCTCTGGATCGTTCATTAATAGCTACAGTCTGAGCTAATACGATTGAGATTAGATCCGATGCGCGATCTAAAGCCTTCATAACTGTTCCACGTAAAACTTCTGTCCTTTGAAGATCTGCTGTGCCAAACTCCAGAGCTTCTTCAACTGAAATTTTGGCGGGTTCTAGAACATGATTACGAAAGGTTACTAATGTATTCTCTATATGTTCTTCATAAGGAGTTCCTCCATTTTCCAATGAGGCAAAAAGCTGTCCTGAGACTGGTAATAGTTCATAAACCCGTTCATAGAGGGTTTTTGTCGCACTTCGAACTGCAAAAGGCAGATATTCACCCAAATAGAGACGGAGATAACCTTCTGTAGGCCTGTCTCTTCTATGCATAATGACATATGAATTTGTCTTCAGTGCGATGTTTTCGAACATTTCTACACTTGATAATGGCATAATTTCATAAGGAAGAGTCTCAGGATCAATATTATCATGAATATGATCTTCATTGAGGGAAAAAACTCTAAATGTATTCTCACATTGATGTTTTTCCGAAATAAAATTGGGAATTGTGACTCGTAATTCGTGGGGTGCTACTTTAATGGATTCAGCTACATCAGATTGAATGGAGTCTTCATATTCTCCAACAATCTTTAATGGGGGGATAAAAGAAAACACTTGCGCTACCTACTATTTTCTACTTGATTTCTTATCTAAGACCACAGAAAAACTTTCTTTATCTCTATTCTGATATAAATACAAAGTATTTGTACATGTAGGCATACTATTATCTTTAGCAAAAAATTATTTTGGTTGTTGTTGTATAGTGTTATCAATTTAAAAAAATGAAAAAAATATTCCAACAATGCAAGGAATCATGGGATAACAAAAATAACAGCTGTTTTCTGCATTTGTTAATCTTTTAGGTTGATTTTTCCTAAAAAAACATTTGTTTTTTTCCAAATCTTCCAATTTAAATCATCCAAAGAAGTAATTCAATTAACGACATTGTTTTCAAAGGTTTCTAGAGAAGTCAGCTAGATTGATTCATTTTTTTCTATCTGGGTTTTTTGGAGAGAACGCGATAGAATGCCTCGAACTGCTAGGATTATGATTGTAGATGACACTCGATTCGTTAGACTTGTGTTAAAGGAACTCTTAGAGACGCAAGGACCCTATCAGATCGTTGCTGAGGCAGTTAATGGTGAACATGCAATTTCCTCTTATTTTAAATATAGGCCTGATTTAGTCTTAATGGACTTAATAATGCCAAAATTGACGGGATTAGATGCAATCAGTGCAATAATCCAAGGGGATCCAAAAGCTCAAATTATAATTCTGTCAGGTATTGATAATAGAGAGGGAATATCACGTGCATTATCAATGGGCGCTGTAGATTTCTTGACGAAACCAATTGATAAAGAAACTTTGCTTCAAACTTTGGCACACCACATATCTAAAGAAGAATTAATTTCTGAGGTAGATTCGAGGGACCGTGAGTTTATTGTTAGACTTGTATTTTCTTTTTTCTCCGAACTTCTTAGACATAGCATTTCACCTTTAGATAAACATGTGGGTCGAGTATTAAGTGAGCTATTAGCAGACTTTTCTTGTCAACATTCTCGAGATTATCGAGTTTTCCACGACGTTCCAGCTGCAATTCCCAGACCCAATTTATCTTATGAACAAATTGTTACAGATCTGAGGGATTTGATAACTAACCTACAAGAAAGGCTTACAGCAGTATTAACTCATGATTTGGTAGCTGGACTCCTTCAAGAAACATATCAAACGTTTCTTGCTAAGTTTAAATCTTATCCACAAATAAATCAGGCTGAAGCTCTTTTTCCTAAGACTTTGTGGTTAATGGGAGCAATAAAAAAATTAAATCTTATTGGTGATGGAAAACAACTCATCCCTATGTCAAATCACATCGATTTTAAACAAAAAATGGTCTGGCTGATTGTTTACAAGTTATCACCAATGGGGGTTGACGTTGTTTCTGCACAAGAAGGAGATATAGAGATAAACAATAAAATTGGGATGTTTGAATGGCACATTAAAGCTGGATTTGTTTTCCTTAATGCGTTGGGTCAAGGAGACGAATATCATGAGGGATTATTTGGTCCTTTCCCTGTACCAGCAAGTAAAGAACACTCTGCATTAGTTTTTGCCATTAAAACCCTAGATAAAGAATCAACAGATCCAAGGATGACAGGACAAGCTTATGTAATTCTTGGTCTCTTTTATCGAAAATCGGTTGAAAATCTTCTTCCAACACGCGAAAAACTTAATTTAACCTTTAACAATTCTATCAATCCAATGAACGATGTTTCACAGATTGATGGAGATACGCTTGACTCCATAAAAGAAAAAATACTAAATATCAGAAATAACAATCACATTTGAGGTATAACCATTTTAGGAAGCCCAGAAAAAGATGAAATTTTCTTTAGAGGGACAAATGGTTTATCTTACAGATGCTTCTAATATGCTGAATTATATTAAGCCAGAAACTGTTCAACTAGTTGTCACTAGTCCCCCTTACTGGAATATCAAAGATTATGGTAACCCAGAGCAAATCGGTTTTGGTCAAAGTTACCAAAAATATTCTGAAAGGCTAAATAATATATGGAAAAATTGTTCTAGGGTTTTAAAGCCTAATGGTAAAATTGCTATTGTAGTCCAACCAATTCCAGTAAGTTCAAAACAGACAGGATTGAATCGAAGCTCAATTATTGATATTATGGGAGATATTCAAAACTACACGAAAAAGTTAGGATTAGATTTATCAAATATTTTTATCTGGGATAAAAGGAAGTATAACAATCAGAGAATTTTCGGAAGTTACCCATTTCCTCCAAATTTCTTTTCACACCTTGCCTTCGAATTCATCTACGTTTTTCGAAAACCAGACAAAAAAAAGCAAAAACGCTCGGAAGACATAAAAGAAAGGTCTAAATTAAGTGTACAAGAATGGACCGGTTGGTGTTTCAATTCTATTTGGGATATCCCACCAAAAATCAAAATCAATTCAAAAGGTACTAATATTTTAGGACACATTGCACCTTTTCCTGAAGAAATACCATATCGTTTGATAAAATTATTTTCTTTCGTTGAAGATTTCGTTTTGGATCCGTTTCTTGGGTCTGGAACAACTCTACAATTATGTCGCATCACAAAAAGGAAAGGTATTGGTTTTGAGATAGTTAAGAGCTATGAAGATCTAATTAGACGGAAAATAAAAGAAGAATGGAAGCCTATGAATTTACACTAAAGGTTTTTAGGATTCTCTGTAATATTTCTGGGGCTTCAGAAGAGATAATGTGATCTCTCCTGGAGTGACAGAATACTTTCGAGGTCTAGCATTTCTATCATCACAAAATGCTTCACCATGCTCTTCTAAATGTCGGATTGTTTTTCTTACCAAATATTCAGAGACACCACTTGACTTACAAAGTTCTTTAACAGTTACTGGTTCAGTTGCTTTCTTTAAAGTAATGTAAAGTCTATCTTTATCTCTCGGGGATCCCCATCGACCTAATGTTAATTTCCCATACCTAAAACGAGAATATCCTTCTTCAGTGAGAGAATATAATGTTCCTTCGCGTTCATCAACTTGCGAGTGGATAAATTTTTCTTCTTCTAACTCAGAAAGTGTTGTTCTAATAGTGGATTGAGAAACACGGGATGCTGTGGAGATTTCTTTTACGGTGAATATTTCTGGTGCTTCAGATAGAAAGTCAAATATTTTCCGACGTTCTACTGATATTTTTCGTTTACTCTCATCCTCTTCTTGAACAACCCCACCATAATCGTCCTTTATCTCATCAACTGCTTTCTGGGCGGAATAGCCGCAGGTACACTCACCCATATAGTAATTACCACAAGTTGGGCATATTGGCACAGTTGATCCCTCAAATTTTCAATATTTTTTCACTGAAATCCTAAAAGGATATTTTTATGATTATAATCTTAGTAAGTTGCTTAATTCTATAACTTCTCAGAAAATACTGACTGAGATAGCTGATAATGTCAATGAATTTAATCCAATAAAGCGATTAATTGAATATTATGGTGCTTCTGTTAGAATACTTCTTTATGAATCATCGTGATTTCTGGATATACAGCTGAAAATCAAATGAAAAATAACTCAAAAAATTCTATTAGAATTCAATATAAAATCTAAAGCGAGAAAATTTCGATGTATATTGATAGAAAAAGACAACAAATTGATGATGAAAATTCTGAGGTCTTTAAACAAAGAAAAAAACATGAAATTAATGAAAACAACGTCTCAGAACTTGAATGGAACGCCTTCAAAGTTATAACTAAGCATTGTATTCACACATCAGAAGAAATGGCACTTGATTTCCTAACTCTTGTGAAAAATAAACATATTAGTTCTTTAAATCTTAGTAATCAAGGATTAAAAACGCTCTCTCCTGTAATTGGAAAATTTATATTTCTTAAAAAGCTCTTATTAATTAATAATAAACTAAAAAGTTTACCAAAAGAGATTTCTGCTCTTAGGAATCTAAAAATTTTATATTTAGACAAAAATTCCTTGAAAAGGGACATTTCTGTAATAAGATCTCTCCAAACCCTGAAACAATTATCATTAGGAGAAACCAATCGATTTGAAATTCCTTCTTGCATTTTTAATTTAAGAAATTTGACTCATCTTTGGTTGAACGATAATTTTATTTCGGAAATTCCAAAGGAAATTGTGAGATTAGAAAAAATTGAGAGACTAGACCTCAGAAACAATACTAATTTGGTCCCTTATGATAGGAACTGGACTGGAATTAAATTAACTAATTTTATAGGAAAAATAACAAGTGGAATATGAATTAGAAATAGATTAAGACTATTTGTATTATTTTTGTTAAAAATAAATTTATCTAAAACCCATACCTCAAAAAAGAAAAAATATTACAAAGTAAACTTTCTAGGCTAAATTAGACAGCAGTAAAAATTAAAATTCGTATTTAGTGTAATTTCTACCCTTGCGGGGGTATCCGAGCCAGGTCAAAGGAGCAGGACTCAGAATCCTGTGATGTAGGTCTTCGTGAGTTCAAATCTCACCCCCCGCACCATTCAAGTACTATATGCCGGGGTAGCCAAGTGGACAACGGCGCTGGACTCGAGAAAATCTTTAACGAGATATCCAGTGTCCTTTATGGACTCGTGGGTTCAAATCCCACCCCCGGCGTTGAGATTTTTTCATCTAATTCAGTTAAATCCCAAAATTGGGGTTTTCCTTGTAGGTTGACTTAAGTTTACTATTGGAACCATGCCTACAGTTGGATCAATACCTAATCTTTTCAGCCATACGGATTGTTTCAAGAATGTACCACCTAAGCAAACCTTAATTCCGCGATATACATCTGTTGCAGCGACATGTAGATGCCCAGCAAGAAAGAGTTGAGGAATATCATTAATTACTAGAAAATCTTCCCATTCTGGAGCAACTGGAGTTCGATCTCCAAATACAGGGCAAAGATGTCTGTGTTCAAGCAATTCTACTATTGCTCCCATTGGCTTCTTGAAAGAAGCATTAGTTCTCTGAATTATTCTTTCAAAACCATTACCATGGAAAATTAAGATCTTTTGTGTATTATTTGTTACCACTGTTGGATTTCCTAGCATTGTAACATTTTTAAGATCATAAAGCGGTTGAGCGAATTCCCTCAAAATAGGCGGTTGGGGAAGGGCTAATCGAGTTGCATCATGATTTCCAGGAATAGCTATCACTTTAATTTCAGGAGGAATGTCTTGTAAGAGTTCAGACACTTGATAATATTGATCTATGAGGTTTGTAACAGTTAATTCTTCCTCTTGACCTGGAAAAACTCCTACTCCATCAACCAAGTCTCCAGCAATTATAATCACTTGAAGAGCTGCTGCGATTTTTTTATACTCTGAATTGCCGAATTTCCCATGAAGAAAGCTAATAAAATTTTTAAATTGCGGATAATCAAAATCTTTATTCCCAAAATGAAGATCTGAGAGTAATGCAAGATAGCTAGGTTCTGCATCATTTCTAGTAAGAGAGCTACTCCCATATACAGGTATTCCAGGTTTTGTTATCTCATATGCTATCATTTGAAAATTCGGTGCTGTTTTCGTGAGTTTTCCCCGAATCCAAATAACACTATCTTCAAAAATTATATTAGGAATTGAGTTATCAGATTTCCTTTTTGAGAATACTTGGATTTGGTTTGTACTGAACGGATCTTCAACTGAGATTCGAACAGCTCCATCTGGAGTTTCTCGTAATTCAGAAACCATTCCAATAAATTCAATCTCTTGACCTTTCATAAATTTCAACTTATTTGAAGATATAGGCCCTGAAATATTTGGTTGGGAGAGTAAAATTCTCTTTAGTTTTTCATATCTATCTTTAAAGAGCTTCATAAAGTCTTTTATATCTCCTCCTTTACTTGGAGTTCTTTTTGGAATATTAGAGATGACCTTAAACTCTTCAAACTTGTTTTGCTGTTGTGCTATTTCTGAATTTTTTTCTGGTATGTGATTTTCTGTCCCAATTTGATTATTATCAATTAAATTTGTAGAATGCAATGAATCTGAATATTTTGATGCTTCCAAAGCATGGATTACCATTGATTCATTGATAATGAGAGAAGTTGGATATTGCTGAATAATAAATTCAACAGTTTTTTCTAAAGGAATATTGCGTTTTTTTATTAATTGAAGAGCCTCGGGACTTAGTTGATAATTCCGTTGAAGAAAATACATTATGATAATTTGATCATCTTGATTTTTCTTTACCAATAAATTTAACCCGCTTACTAATATTTTACACTTTTAATACTAATTTCGATAGAATTTGAATGGAATTATAATTTGTTTGATTCATCTAAAATTGATAACAAGCGTTAAATTTAATTCTCCTTAAAAAAAGATATTTTACTTCGCGAAGTAGATGTTATTGATCCCTGGTTAACAGAATTTGAGGTTTATGGTAAACTAAGC
The DNA here is from genome assembly GCA_016839955.1 of Candidatus Hodarchaeota archaeon. The sequence continues at coordinate 13,710 of JAEOTI010000287.1, forward strand.
CCATTAATAATCTTTGATCGTGGTTATTGGAAAAAACAGCGATTTAAAGAGTTCGATCGTCATGGATGGGTGTAGCTCCTTCCCTTCAAGAAACACACATTGTTTGGTACCCAGTTAGAATTCTTGGAGTTCCCAATCACTCCAGAAAAACCCATATAGGGATTAGTTTGGCTAGTTGGTTATGATCATCCTTGGTGTCGAATTCTTGGGAAAGCATGTTCCACTGGTCCTGAACCTCGGGACATTCTAACGAATGTGTGGGATCTAAAAGCCACAACTCTTCTTGTTCTACAAAAAGATCGTTGGGTGATCGAAGAACTTTTTAAGTGGTTAAAACAAAAAACACCCTTAATACAGCCTTTAGGTACTACTTTCCAGAAGTTTGCGGCCCAGTGTTTGATTTTGACAATCCTTTAACTAAAACTTTTGTATTTTCTCTTGTCGATCAATATTTCTCACTGGAAGACGGCTCTTACTCCATTACTTCAAGATCTCCTGCATTCTGACAGAGGTCCATGGAGATCGTCCTCTTTAGGAAAAAACTCTTTCCTTTACAAGAGAATGATCACTAAAAAACAGAACTACTCGTTTTTTTGCAGGAGAATTTAAATATGGGTTAATTATCCCATAATTGCTCTAATTTTTGTCACTTTCGTATTATTTCACCTTTTCTTATATGTTTTAACAATTAAAATAATAAATAAAAAATTAAAAAAAATTGTTTTAAAATTTATGTGTGATCATTATGAACAAAAAAAGATCATTTTTTGTGTCGTTAGTACTAATTGGGATGATATTTCCAATATTAGGCATGAATTCTGTACACGATGCTCAAGCAGTCGTTAATTATAGTGTAACGGTTACAGTTTCAGGACTAAATATCCAAAATGATATGGATGGTGGTGAGGAAGCTGAAGGAGATCTCTATGTACATGCGCCTGATGGAGATCATTTTTGGGGCCATTGGGAGGATCCTACGTATGTTAATGGAGATGCTTATGGATATACTCATTCATATACCTGTCAAGTACAATCTGTTGGAACTAAAATTTATTATTATCTCATGGACAACGATGGCGGAGCTTGGATGGGCATGGATGATGGTGATGATTACCTGGTTTCTTGTTATATAGTAATCAACGGAGTAGGATCTGGAACAGCTGCTAGCCCAAACCCATACCAGAAAAATTATTTCTTTGGATCAACTTACGTCTACACTTCTTATGCTTCAGGTAAAGTTATTGAAGGTTGGTATTTGTATAACTCAATTTATTTTGAACTAACTGTTACTGAATATTCAGGTGGTGGTTGCCCTTATGCTGCTGGCTGGAATGGTCAAGAATATGTGGCTGAAAATAATCTTATGCCTGTTGCAGAGAAATATTTCCCTGATGGTGGAACAGATGTCCAAGACTACTATCAATTTATTAATCCACTCGTACCTGATGAAAACGGGCAATATCGCACACGTATCGTCGAGTTTGAAAATGAACATTCTTTCTTCGATCAAGTGAAACTGATATCTATAGACCATGCATCAGGCACAAATGTTGTAGTGG
>JAEOTI010000288.1 GCA_016839955.1 Candidatus Hodarchaeota archaeon
CCGATTCCATGATGATGACTCAACGTTCCACCATTAGCTTGGAATGTATCTAAAACTTTCTTTCTGATTCGATAATACTGAGTAAATTCCTCCTTCTCCTCTTGTGGGGCAACAAGTGTAAAATAAAGGTTCGCACCATTTGGGTAAAAATGGCTTCCGTGCGCCCAGAGAATTGGACACTCAGGTTTCAATATTTTTCTTGTTTCAGAATACAAATTCAATATGTTATCCCATGTAGTACTTGTTTCAAACGTTTCAATGAGGATCCCATGATCAATGAGGGGATCACGGATAAAAGGAAGTTCATATCGTCTTTTGTGCCAGCTTTTTGCAGGTCTCGATCCAAGAAAGACTCCTTTATATCGATTAATACACTTCTTTGCCTGTTTAAATGTTAAGTTGACAAGCGGGGGGTCGCCTTCAAATGAGAGAATGCCCATACATCGTGTTCCTTCATTATAACCCCTTTTTTCTAAGAACCCCATCAACATTCGGTATAAGAATGGCATATTAGGAGGATCTCTCATTAACGCTTGAGCTACGATATTGTGGTAAGTCTCTTCACTATCTGAAATACGCATCACCGCAGGACGATATCCGTTCTGTAGAATTTCCTTATATGCCATGAGTCCTTCTTCGAAGCTTTTGAAGAAAAAAGCTGACAAACGTGTTTTTTCAGGAGTTTTCCAAACACGTAGAGTTATTTCGGTAATTATCCCAAACGTTCCTTCGGAACCAAGTAGTATTTGATTGATATCGGGTCCTGTTGCACGAGCTGGGGCTTTTTTTGTTATTAATGTCTCTCCTAAGCCAGTAACAAACTTTATCCCCATGACCATATCTTCTATTTTGCCGTACAGCGTAGAATTTTGTCCTGCGCCTCTTGTGGCAGCCCATCCCCCCAATGTACTATATTCAAACGATTGAGGAAAATGTCCTAGGGTCAAATCATAAGCTTTTAGCTGGGCCTCTAAATCAGGGCCCATAATTCCACTTTCAACTGTGATAAATTGTGCTTCAGGGTTCACATTAAGTATTTCATTCATCTTTGTTAGATTTACTGCAATGGTACCTCGGGAAGGTTCAATACCCAGTGTAACAGATGTAGCTCCAGCTACAGTTGAAAGGGAAACTTTGTATTTATTCGCTAATTGGACAATTTTAACGATTTCCTCATGATTATGAGGAAAAACAACTAATTCAACCACGGCTGGTACATCAAAAAGGCGTGAACGAAGTGATTCTATATAACCTTGACCTAACGAGTTGGTTATGCGAGTCCAAGAATCTTTAACTATTTGCTTCTTATCTAATAATTGCGTTAACTCAGAAAGAAAGGTTGGGGGAAGGGAAGAATCACCAAGTATAGCATTTATAGTCATTTTCTGCGAGTATTTTTTTGGATTAGTGTCTGGATCCATACCTAAATGATGAAAAACAAATTTTTTAAGCGGTTCAGTTACTCTAATATGAGTAGACTCACGGTCTCCCCATTTTGTAGCATTTTTCAGTGGTTCCATAATTATTTCTCTTCTCTTGGAGTTCGTGCACAATATCTGATATATAATATTGGATCTTCTAGAGAAACTCTCCGGGTATTTTTCAATACCTGTATTGAGGCTGTTTCTAAACTTGTTAACCTCAAATATTCTAATGACCGATAGTTTTTCTTTTATATAGTATACTTCTAGGAATTTGCTTAGAGGAATTTTTGTGCCTGTATGTTCAAATTGTGGGAAAGAGTTGTACGATAGGAAATACTGTCAGCATTGTGGCCAGCTCGTATCTATCTACAATAGGAATCATACGGGTTACAGATTTATGAAGGTACTAGCTGTTTTATCCGTCTTTACGGCAATTTTCTGGTTTATCCCCTTATTCTTCCAAATACTCTATCTTTCGAATTTTCACATGTCTGGTCCATTAATTGATCTGTTAACAGGAATTTTTCTCATCTTCTTTAATTCTATAATTTATATTTTTTCTTTCTTTTCCTATCGTTTTGTTAGTACCGAAAAGATTAGGTTAGTAGTTTTCATTGCTTGGTCTCTATTTTTTATGGGTAATGTACCATTCTTAATATATTCAATTATTACTGGTTAATCACCAGAATTCAGAAAATAGAATGAATGAATTTTTTGGTAATAATTAAAGATTTTATTTGGGTTACAAGAATATCCATTATTTTTTCTCGCTTTTATCAATTCTCCCAAATTATTCTTTGAAAGAAAAGCTAATATATTGCATCAAACGTAATTTAATGAATCAGGAACTTATAGAGATGATTGATCTATGACAATTGAGTATTCGGGTGAACAGTTCGTTCAAGCAAATAGTATTGAGATTTGCTATGATACTTTTGGTGAATCCTCTAATCCACCAATTCTTCTAATTATGGGATTAGGTGAACAAATGATAACATGGGACGAGGATTTTTGCGAAGCAATAGCCTCTCAAGGTTTTTTTGTTATTCGTTTTGATAATAGGGATGTAGGATTATCA
>JAEOTI010000289.1 GCA_016839955.1 Candidatus Hodarchaeota archaeon
AGGATCCTTTATGATTTCTTTTGGTGGATCTGGGTTAATTTTAATAGATTCCACCATTCACATCCTTCTTCTTTTAATCCTCGTTATTCTTATTCCCATTGGAACAACATATACAGTTTCCAAAGCTTGGTCAAAACTTGCAGTTTCAGACATGTATAAGCCACCATTGGAAATGATAAAAGTCGATGATGAAGTTACAACTCTCACTACTGTTGACACTGAAGGTGGATTAGTAAGAATTCTTACAAGCTCGGTTCAAGGCCCTATTAAAATGTCAGCAAAAACAAAATCAGGTGCGATTGCAAAAGAAATGATCGCTTACGTTGTTGAAGTACAAAAAAATTCGTTAATTATTGACGAATGGCCTTCAACGGAAAAAAGAACTAAGGAAATCCCTAAAGGTACAATAAAATGGGATTAAAACATCAAACTACAAGAGTGAAAACATATGCAAAATAAATTTTTCCTACAAACTGGGAATCTAATAATAGATAATCTTTGGCTAATAATTGTTGGTATATTTGTACTATTTTTTTTATTCATTATGTTTTTTATTTCACGCTACAGGAAATATAAGACGAATGAATACGTGATTCACTTCCGACGTGGAAAAGTGAAACGTGCTGGTACAGGAGGAACAGTGGTTCTCTGGCCTATTTTTGATGAAATTATTGTAATTCCAACAACAGTACAGCAAACACTATTAGAAGCGAGAGAGAAAGTTGTATCTTATGAATATCAAGACGTTGCTTTAACAGCATTTGTATTTTGGAGAGTAACTAATCCTGAAATATCTTACTCGAAAGTTAGTTGGAACCCAAATCGTTCTGATTACGTTGAAAAAGCTATTAAGAATGCAACTGAAGCGATTATTAGAACTACCTGTGCTAATATGAAAATTGAACAGATAATTCGTAACCGAATGGAGATTATTAAAAATGTCACCAGCGAGTTACATCATTTAGCAGGCGACTGGGGAATTACCATAGAATCTATTGAGATTCGTGATGTCGAAGTTTTAGATCAACGTCTGAAAGATAATCTTGAAGCGGTAAAAAAGATAGAAGAAGCACAAACAGCTCAATTACGCCAAGCAGAAATGGAACAGGAAGTCCAAATGCGAAATTTACTAGTCCGTAGGCATACAGGAGATGAAGAGCAAAAAGTAAAACTTGTTATTGAAAGTCAAGCCAAGGAACGAGAGATTCAAGTTGCACGATTAGAGCAAGAGCGCACAATAATTCAAGCTGAAACTGAAAGAAAGCAAAAACAGATTAACGCTGAAGCCGAGAAGTATCTACAAATAACCCAAACCGTGGGTGTGGAAGCAGCACGTATTCGTCAAGAAGCAGAAGCGCGGAAGGATCAATTACTGGCTGAAGCTGAAGGTGAGGCCGCTAAAATAAGTCAAACTCAGATTGCTATAGCTCAAGGTATTTTAGAACAAGCTAAAGCTCTAAGTCAAGCAGATGAGAAATATATTCAAATGAAAGCGATTGAGATGCTTCCTGAAGTCTTCAAGAATGTTACTGTAGATAAAATGATCCTTCTTGGTGAAGGGCAGGATGCATATAAATCTATTGCTCAAATGGTGGTTCCTTTCCTAGAAATAGCGAAAGATTTAGGTTTTCCTAACAAGGGAAATGAAGATCCAGGTACTAAACCAAAAAGGAAACGAACAACAAGTACCTAAATGATCAGCCAATAACGGTTGATCACTTCTCTTTTTTATAAATCACCAAATAGTATATTTCGTGATATTCGGATAGATTCCTTTCGAGTTCTCATACGAGAAAACCCCCCTTCTATCCAATTCTTTGCTTCCGTATCTCTTCCCAACTTCCTATAAATAGAACCAATTGTCAAATATAGAATGGAGTCATCTTTTAATTGATTAGCTCTCATATAAAATTCAACAGCTTTTTCATATTCAAGATTTTGTTCAGATCTGAGGGCTTTCCAATAGAATAGATTACCTATTCTTACGAGGATAGATACATCAACAATTTCTCTTACAGTTTCTTTCTCCTCGCCGTCAAGACGACCTAATATTTTCTCATATCGAGATATTTGTGGAATTATCTTTATAAAATCCTCTGGTTTGACCGAGGGACGCATGTAGAATGAACCTTCCAAAATCGGAGTATCTGTAAAAACCATCGATTCATCCAGTAATGCTGCTAAAGATGTTTGAATTTGTGTTACATCTCGGATTATGCCTGATAGAACTTGATGACGGTCATGATCTATTTGTATCTGTGCTAAGTTTGTAGTTGATTGTTTAATAGCTTTAGGGGTACTAGATCCTTCTTGAGCAGAAATAGTGCTTTCTATAGTAGTATATATGTGTTTTATGACTTCTTGTGTTATCTGTTCCTCTTTGGTAAGAGGTTTTAAGGTTTGAGCAATGATTGTCTCAATTAGATCATAATTTGCTAGAACTCGGCTTTTTGATTC
>JAEOTI010000290.1 GCA_016839955.1 Candidatus Hodarchaeota archaeon
AAAAAGAAAACTAATTATGGCGGAGTAATTGACAAAAGTTATCCAAGTAACAAGATCAAAAAAGAAAACAATTGTGCTAGGTGAATTAAATAATACTATCCAATTAAAACCCAAAAGATTTCCACTGTGGAAAAAAAACATCCAAATAAAAAAGCAAAGATAAATAAACTGATAATAAGATGTTTCAGTCTTTCTCATTCTCACAAATTTCAATCCATAGAACATTGCTCCCATCAAAGAGAGAAAAATGCTAAAAGACACTAAGATATTAACAATGAGTAGAATTATCATATATGTTCATCTTGGGGGGAAGCTATCATTGTAAAAACGATTCGAGTGCGAATATAGATTTCTCCAACGAAGGGATAAATAAATTTACTGATTCTTAATAAGTCTAATTTACCTTTTTTAATTCATAGACAAATTTAAGCAAATCCTGTAGAGTAGCTACATAATATACCTGAGCACCTACAGCCTGGTAGTATTTAACTACTGAATCACCAGCATCCCATAGAGGCTGACTTTCTGGATTTAAAATCATAACCTGTTTTGAGCTCTTGACCATTCTCTCAATAAGTTCACTAGAAATCGGTCGATCGTGCTTCCACATTCCCTCGTAATCACGACAGTCCCCTAAAATGAGTACAGATGTTCTTTTATTCAATGGTCGATGTTTAATAATCGTAAAAAAGTCCTCTAAACTATCCTGATAGTCAGAATGTATTCTTCGTGTTCTAATTGTTTTCTTCCAGCATTCATTTCGTTCCTCTATAGCTCTATCAATGGTTTTACGCTTAAGAGCCGATGTGACTTCTACCATTGTATTATCAAATTCAAAAACGCGTATTTTTTTATAGACTCGTTGTGCTGTATAAGTAATGACAAAAAAATAATCAGCGATCCATCTTGTGGAACCAGAAACATCATTCAGGATTATTATTTCTGGATCTTCTATACGCTTATGTTTTTGAACAAGTTCCAATGGAATTCCATTGTTTTTAAGATTCTTTCTAAAGGTTCTTCTGAAATCTAATTTTCCCTGTTTAGCAAGCTTTCTTCTGCGTTTTTCCCTTGAGGCAAGTATCTTCCCTATTTCTAATAGATGTTCTTTCACATTATGCATGGTTGATGCTACAGTTGTCAAATCTTGAGTTAAAAATAAGTTTAATTGATCTAGATTTTCAGGTTGTTCACTAGCGTCTCTTTCCTGAAATTTTATGTTCATTTCTTTTTCAAGTTGATTTGAAAATTGATGTAGTCTTGTTGCTATATTTAATACTTCTGAAGATAAGAGTTCTCGCTGACTTGGAGTTAATCCTCGAATTGGTACACTTAATCCAAACGTCTGCATTAATGCCCGATTGAATCTATATTGCATGTCGTCAAGTTGTTCACCAAGTGGTATCCCGCCTCCAGAACCTCCTTGCATAGGAAATGCAGTCATAGAAGCTTGCACTGCTTCATGAATGTTATCATTCATTAAAAGTGACGCAATCTCATAATCCTCTTGATAAGAACTTCTTTGTATTCGGTAAAGAAATTTTTTATCCTCGGTTGTCAATTCTTGTCCGCTTGTAGACCTAACTGATTCAGTTGAGGAAAAAAATCGATCAAAGCATATATCAAATATTTCTGCATCTTCATGACGCTTTAAAATGGCTGATTTTAATCCTACTTGTAGATTAAATTTGTCTGCTGCTCCTAGTATCACGTATGCTTGTTGAGCTGTTATGGTTTCGGATGGCGAAATTGGTAATCCGAAAAAACGGAGCATGCTTACGAAATTTAATATAATTGTCATAAACACAATAACCTACTTAGGCCCGATAGCTCTCAATTTCTGGACTAATAGTTCTATAATTTTTCGTAAATAATGTTGATCTATATCGTTAAAAGCCCCAATTAATTCAGATTCAACATCTATAAGACCTATAATATGTTCATCAAATGTAATTAAAACAGCCATTTCTGAACGGGTTTCTAGGGATCGAACTAAATAATTGGATTCTTTTGTAACATCTTCGATGATTTTATCGGTCAAGTCAGCTAGTGCTGATCCACAAATTCCTCTACCTATCTGAATACGAACATATTGGGTCTTTTCACCTTTGTAAGCGTTAAGAATTAATTCCTGTCCAGATACCATGTAAATTCCTGTCCAAGTTACATAAGGAATCGTTGACAACTCACCAATTATTACCCCATAGACATCTTGTGGATTTTCGTATTCAATTGAATCAAACGAATTCTGTAAATTCAAAATTATTGAATTATACGAATCGTCCTTTTTATTATCATTCATAATCATTTTATCCAACTGGGACACCTCAATAATTCTACATATTTCCCAGTCGTATCATTTCACTATATTTACCCTTTATTAGATGCAAATCTTCCTGGTATTTTAGTAAAACTGGTAGAGTTTTTTTCAACACCTCCTCATCAATCTGTGTTATACCGAGATGAATAAGTGCTTGAGCCCAATCAATCGTTTCAGCAATTGAAGGAGCTTTCCGTAAATCCAGATCTCTTAAGAAATGAACTATCTTAGCGATGCTATCCAATAAATGTGAATCGAATGGTAACTCAGTATGGATAGCCAGTATTTGTTTTTCTCTCTCCAAGGTTGGAAAGTCTATATAAAGGAAGAGACATCGTCTTCTGAGAGGTTCACTTAAATCTCTACTGGAATTACTTGTCAAAATTACTAATTGATTATCAGTTTCAGCTTTGTAAGTCCCTAGTTCTGGAATTGAGATTTGGCGTTCACCAAGTGCTTCTAATAAGTATGCTTCGAATTCTTCATCTGATTTATCAATTTCATCAATCAACAATACGCTAGGCTCATCATTGATAAAAGAAAGAAATAGAGGTCTCTCAATAAAGAAATCACGAGAAAAAATATCCTCTAAACTGAGAGGATTCATAGGAGAGTGAGGTTTTTGACGTTCTAACTCGATATGAAGGAGCTGTCGTCTATAATCGTATTCTCCAATAACTGATTCAACTG
>JAEOTI010000291.1 GCA_016839955.1 Candidatus Hodarchaeota archaeon
AAGCCAATATTTGCTGTTCAATTCCATCCGGAAGCCTGTCCAGGTCCATTAGACTCATTATATTTGTTTGACAAATTTATTGAAATGATGGAGTTGAGATAATCATGCCACTTGATATTAGTATTAAGAAGGCATTGGTGGTTGGTTCAGGGGGGATTCGAATTGGTCAAGCTGGTGAATTCGATTATAGTGGATCTCAAGTTTTGAAAGCCCTAAAGGAAGAAGGAATTGAAACTGTTTTAATTAATCCCAATATAGCCACAATACAAACTGATCCCGTTCTAAGCAAGGTCTATTTATTGCCTATTAACGTTAAATATGTAGAAGAAGTAATAAAGAAAGAGAAACCAGATGGAATCTTATTATCCTTTGGTGGTCAAACTGCATTGAATGTCGGTGTTGAATTAAAAGAAGCAGGTATTTTAGATAAGTATAAGTTGAGAGTATTAGGAACACCAATCGAAGCCATCGAGGCAACTGAAGACCGTGATTTGTTTGTTAAAGCAATGGAGAAATCTGAAGTTAAAGTCTGTAAAAGTCAAGCTGTAAGTTCCTATACAGAAGCAATGAAGGCTGTTGAAGAGATCGGATTTCCGTGTATGCTACGTGTAGCTTACACCCTAGGTGGGAGAGGATCAGGTATAGTTAATAACATGAAAGAATTTGAAAGAATGGCAAAGAAGGGTTTGGCTCAATCAAGAATTAACCAGATCCTCATAGAAGAAAGTATTTGGGGTTGGAAAGAGATTGAATATGAGGTGGTAAGGGATTCTGAAGATAACTGTTTTATTAATTGCAATATGGAAAATTTTGATCCTGTTGGCCTACACACTGGTGAGTCTTTAGTAATAAGCCCTTCTCAGACACTTACTAACGAAGAGTATCAAATGCTCCGTTCAGCTTCAATAAGAGTTATTCGCAACCTTGGAATCATAGGAGAATGCAATATTCAATATGGGTTGGATCCATTTTCAAAAGAATTTCGAGCAATTGAGGTAAATGCTCGGCTTTCTAGATCATCTGCACTGGCCTCTAAAGCAACAGGATATCCTTTAGCTTATATCGCAGCAAAATTGGCAATAGGTTACACCCTTCCAGAATTAAAAAATAAAATTACTGGAATCACTACAGCATGTTTCGAACCGGCACTCGATTATTTAGTTCTTAAGATACCACGATGGGATCTTACAAAATTTCAAAAAGTAGATCGAAGGTTAGGTTCTCAGATGAAAAGTGTGGGAGAAGTAATGGCAATTGGTAGAACATTCGAAGAGGTTCTTCAAAAGGCAATAAGGATGCTTGATATTGGGATGAAAGGTTTTGTAGCAAATGAACTAGAACCAATTGAAGATATTAATGAATTAAAATATGCATTAAGAAATCCTACTGATCTAAGAGTATTTAGAATTGCTGAAGCTATTAAAAAAGGGATCTCAATTGATGAAATTTATCGTCTCTCAAGAGTAGATAAATGGTTTCTGTATAAGTTAAAAAATATAATAGGCATTGAACAGAATCTTGAAAAACTTGATTTGCTGGAATCCCCTGAAATTGAAAAAATCTACTTATTGGAAAGGGCTAAAAGATATGGATTCTCTGATGGACAGATCGGAAAGATAATGAGTGTTGATACAATATTTATACGTCAACTCAGGAAAAGATTGGGAATCCATCCTTTTGTCAAAAGGATCGATACATTAGCAGCAGAATGGCCAGCGGTAACTAATTATTTATATCTTACCTATAGCGCTACTGAACATGATATAGATTTTGAGCAAGAAAACAATTCAAACCTTCGAAAAGTTATTGTATTGGGTTCGGGTACATATCGTATTGGGGCGTCTGTTGAGTTTGATTGGGGATCTGTTAATTGCTTATGGGGTATTAAGAAGTTGGGTATCGATCAAGCCATAATGATCAATTATAATCCAGAAACCGTCTCAACTGATTATGACGTAAGCGACAAGCTATATTTCGATGAAATCTCTGGAGAAAGAGTGCTTGATATATGTGAACTTGAAAAAGCAGAAGGAATTGTTGTGTCAGCGGGAGGTCAAATAGCAAACAATTTGGCAGCAAAAATATCGAAATATTCAGAATTCTTTAGGAAAACTAATTTAAAAATACTTGGAACTCATGGTTCAAGAATCGATATGGCAGAAGATAGAAGTAAATTTAGCGCATTACTGGATCAACTCAAAATTAAACAACCTCAATGGAATGCGTTATCTGATAAAGAGGAAGCACTTACTTTTGCCAAGAACGTTGGATATCCTGTACTTGTTAGACCTTCATATGTGTTAAGTGGAGCCGCTATGAGAGTATGTTACGATGAACAAACTCTTAAGGATACGCTTGATCTTGCAGCATCAATTTCAAGAGAATATCCTGTAGTTATTACCAAGTTTTTTAATGATGCTAGAGAAATAGAATGTGATGGTGTTTGCGATGGAGATAATGTACTTATTGGAGCAATTGTTGAGCATATAGAGAACGCAGGTATCCACTCAGGAGATGCGACGATGTCAATAGGCTTTTATACAGTTTCAGATGACGTAATAAAAAAAATCGAGGAATACACCAAGAAGATTGCTATTGCATTAAAAATACAAGGTCCTTTTAACGTACAATATTTGGTAAAGAATGAGGAAGTTTTTGTAATTGAATGTAATTTGCGAAGTTCAAGATCGATGCCTTATGTCTCAAAAATTCGAGGAATAAACTTGATGAGGCTAGCAGCAGAAGTAATTATGGGAAATAAAATTCCTGATAGACTTAAGGATCTACCATATGGAAATTATGTTGGGATAAAAGCCCCGATGTTCTCATTTTTGCGATTAGATAAGGCAGATTTCCGATTAGGGGTTGAAATGGCATCCACGGGTGAAATTGGAATCATAGGGGATGATTTTCAAGATGCTTTAATAAAAGCATTAGAAGCCACAGAAATGCGTATTCCCGTGGAAGGTGGAAATGTGTTAATCTCTGTTGGGGGTGAAGAATTGAAAAAAGAAATAATTCCTCTTGCTAAAAAACTCAAGGATATGGGATTCACAATATTCGCAACAAAAGATACAGCTTTGGCACTGAAAAACAACGGGATTTATGCTGTAAGGCTTTATAAAATCCATGAAGCAGGAATGGAACCAAATATTATGGGATGCCTTCAAAATGGAGCAATTGACCTTGTAATTAATATTCCCTTACCAACAACAGTAGAAGAAAAGTTTGCAACTATAATTGAGGATGAGTACAAAATACGCAGGATGGCAGTGGATTATAATATTCCTGTAATCATAAATCTACAACTTGCAAGGGCTATTGTTGATGCTATAAAAGATGTTCGCAAAAAAAAAGTAAAAATTAAATCTCTTAATGAATATCATAAAACATTAAAAGAACTTTATTGGTAGAACTAACTAATCTGATCTCCCTGTTAAAAAGGAAATTAAAAATACTATAGCGCCGTATATCAAAGCGTTGCCTAAACCTGCTATAAGTACCGTACTGATCCCATCCGTTAAAGTAGCTGTAAAACTGATGTATGATAAATTATAATCATCAATTGCGAAAATAATTATAAGCAAAATCATAGCAAAAATAACATTTTAACTTTTTTGAGTAATACTTAAATCCTTAATAATAATCTTGAAAAATCTTCAAAAATATATCAATATTTATTATTAGAACAATTTCTAAAGATTTAGTTCGGGTGTTACATCGATGTATTATCGTGGATATATTTTGATTCGATTGAAGATCATTGGTACTCAATGGAAAGTTACAGAAAAACTAAAAGGTCTAAAATCTACTAATTCTCAGGAAGACTGGGAGGTAACCTATGCTACTCCCATCTATGGTGGTTGGGATTTAATGGTAGAATGCAAATTCCAGAATTTAAACGATTTAGATAAAATCATCACCTATTGTAGGTCTGATAATGACCTGAATCAATGGATAGAAGCTACTACTACCCTAATAAGTACAAAAAAGAATTATTCCTTTTAAGATTGGCTTTCCTCAATCTTAATCACAAAACTCATTAATTAACAAATATTACCTTTAGAAATTACTAGTCTTAATTCTTATTGGATTTAACAGAAGATATTAATGAGGAATAACAAAGTCGAAATGACTCAGAAGCGAATATATGAGTTCTCACCGGGTAAAGATCCATTTGAAAAACCACGTCACACTTCTTCAAGAAGATGGATATTCTCACACTTATTTTATAAATCAAACAAGTATCTAGTTGCGATTGTTTTATTTACAACAATTTTGACATCTAATTTGTGGTCTATTACTTCAATACTTATTGGTAATGCCATCACTGACTTCTTCTTAGGGAAATCTTCATCACTACTTTATTATACCATATTTATCCTATTATTAAATGTCGGCTCTCCCTTTTTACGGATGTTTAGTTTCGCATTAAGAGAAGTTATCGCTCACAGGATGGAGAGAGATTGTAGAAGGGAATTTTACACAAATCTTTTGGGTAAAAGTCAATCTGTTCATGAACAAATTCAGATCGGAGAGCTTATGGCACTAGCTACGAACGATGTTCGTATGCTTAATTTTCTGATCAGTCCTGCAATTTCATTAATATTTGAATCGTTCACAGCTTTGATTATTCCATTATTCTATATTATTATATTTTATCCTATTCAATTGTTATTCGCACCTATTGTGTTTGCAGTATTGTTCATTATTTCTTTGAGATCGTATGTTAAAAAATTAACTCCAATTTCATTTCAACTGCGAGGATACTTTGCGGGAATGAATACTACTTTAAACGAAACTCTGACTGGTATTGAAGTAGTTAAAGGCACAGTCCAAGAAGCACGTGAATTGGAAAGGTATGTATTGAATGCCACAGGATATCGAGATGCCTTTATTAAACAAGGTCACATCCAAGCAAAATATCTTCCATTTTTAATCTTAGCGTTAACTTTTACTGTTGGATTAACTCATGGAATAATATTAAATTTTACAATTGGATTTTCCATAGGTTTTATCATTGGTTATAGTGCGTTATTAAGGCAATTAGGTTTTCCAACACAAATTTCTATTTTTGTATTTGCAACAGTTCGGGTTGCTATTACAAGTGCTCAGAGACTAATTGATTTAATGAATCGAGAAACTGAAATTGATGAAAATATAGAAGGAATTTCGAAACCAATAAATGGTGGAATCAAATTCGAGAATGTTTCATTCACCTATCCTGGAAATGATAAACCTGTACTTAGGAACATCAATCTGGATGTGAAACCAGGACAAACTGTAGCTATTGTAGGCACAACAGGTTCAGGAAAAACTACTTTAACTAAATTAATTTCTCGTTTGTATGATGTTAATAAGGGAAAGATACTGGTTGATAACGTTGATATCCGTGATTACGCTCTAAAATCCTTAAGAAGTCAGATATCTTATATAGAACAAGATGTATTTTTGTTTTCAGATTCAATTTTTAATAATATCTCATTTGGAAGGACTTCTTCTGAAGAAGAAATTATTCAAGTAGCGAAAGAAGCACAAGCTCACGAATTTATCAGTGAATTTCCTGAGCTCTATAATTCAGAAGTCGGAGAGAGAGGAGTTCAGTTGAGTGGTGGGGAGAGACAGAGAATAGCAATAGCCAGAGCTTTTCTTTCTAACCCTAGAATCCTTATCTTAGATGATTCTACTTCAGCAATAGATTCAAATACAGAGGATAAAATACAAAGAGCAATTCGAAATATTCTCAAAGATAGAACTACGCTTCTTATAACTCATAGACTTTCACAAATAAGATGGGCTGATTTAATAATTGTCATCAAAAAGGGAGAAATAGCTGCAATGGGAACTCACGATGAACTTTTATCTATTTCACCAGAATATCAAAAGATTTTTGTTAAGAAATTTGATGTTGACGTGGAAGAATTAATAAAACAAAAGGAGGGTTTTTGAGTAATGTGGATCGGCTTAGAAAGCGAAGAATATGATAGAATCTATAAGGATAGAGTTCTAGTAAAAAGGATTCTCCAATATTTTAGTCCTTATAAACGTCCTATGTCCTTTGTAGTTTTTCTTCTAACTATTTCCTCGTTATCTAGT
>JAEOTI010000292.1 GCA_016839955.1 Candidatus Hodarchaeota archaeon
AAAGATCTGTAAAGAGACGACTTCTTTTAATATAGATGAAGGTTTCAAGATTCTTTCAGGAGGATTAAGCACAAAAATACCTCTCTATACAAATGAGATCTTAACTGAGAAACCCATTCAAAGAAATAATTATTCAAACCTCACTGCGGGTGTTAAAAACATTCAACCTAAAGTTAAGAAGATTATTACCGACTTAAATATTGGTGATATGAAGGAAGACTTATTCGAGAAGATCGATCTCATCAAGAAGGATTTTATTAAGATTGGACATCCTCGTTTAACAGATTGGATAGTTTGATAGAAGAATAAATCAACAAGGAGGTCAACCAATGGAGTTAAATGAATCTCATCTCATTTTAAAAGAAATTGACACCAAAGGACAAACAGGAATCGATACAATCTGTGTTTTTTCTCCTGATAGTGAATTTTGTAAGCATATTCCCAGAGAAAAGATAAACTTTCAACTTAAAGACGTTAATGGAGAATTAATTCGTCATGGTAACTCCGCTATCCTCTCTTTGAAGTTAAACTTTAACGATGAGGTTGAAAAATTCATCTTTGAACGGATTAGACTTGAATTAGTCCGTAATCCTACTTCACAGATTAAACCTCTTCGTGAACAAGAACAAAACTTTCACATTTCATTTTTTCTCGATGTAGATATGGTCCAAACCTTTGACCAACGGAAAAAATTTCTTGAGTATATTAATTCATTTCCTGATCGAATGCGACAAGCAACTACAAGAGGAAAGATGCGTCTTAGCGACCTTATAAGAAAAGAAGCTGCAAATTTTATAACGTGATTTAATTAATGAAAACCAAGTTATTTATTTCCAGAATCCATAAATAACAATACAGTGGTCAAAATGGTTGCTAGAAAAATTATTGTTCTTAAAGGCAGTCCAAGACAAAAAGGGAACAGTTGTACCTTAGCAAATTCCTTAGTGAAAGGAGCTAAAGATAATGGAGCACATGTAGAAGAATTTTTTCTTCACAAGCTAGACATTAAGCCATGTAACGCTTGTAATGGATGTTTTAACAATCCTGAGAAAGATTGTGTAATTGATGATGACATGCAAAAAATCTATCCCTCACTCCGAACTGCTGATGCAATAGTGATAGCTACTCCAACATACTGGTTTAACATGAGTGCACAAACTAAACTAGTTATTGACAGATTATACGGATTAATTGAACCAACCGGTCATGTTCTGAAGAATAAAAAGATTGGAATCATATTAACTTATGGTGATTCGAATGAAACGTCCTCAGGAGCTATTAATGCAATAAATTCTTTCAAAGACACTTTTCGTTATATAGGTGCAGAAATCATCGGTATCGTTCATGGAAGTGCCATGGACATTGGACAAATACAAAATAATGATAAATTGATGGAAGAAGCCAATAATCTTGGTAAACAACTCAGTATGGTGTGATCTCCATATCTAACGTCTAAAACCATCATCCTCTGAGAATAACATCAAACACAACCATATTTCTCCGTATTTCGATTTTTATTCAGCGAAATAGATCTACATTCGAAACCCGAAGTTTTTTATTCATATTTTTTACAATATTAATAGTCTTGTTCTTAATTCATCCAACTACTTTACATGTATTTAGGCTCTCTATTTACAGAATTAGATGTTTTCAAGATTGGAGAATAAAAAATGAGAAAGATGAACATTCGAAATTTTTCATACGCCATTTTTGTCATAATTTCCCTTTTACTATCTTTTCCTCAATTTAATTCGCCATTAACCGTCGTGGCTACTCCTGATCCTCCAACGAGTGGTGTTTGGATCATTAGCAGTGGAGAAAATATAACCAAAGAGGATCAAACAATCCTGTTGAATGGAAGTTTAATTATTGAAAATGGGGGAAATTTAACCCTGGACAACGTAACTCTTCGAATGAACAGTTCTGGAGTTCATTATAATATTACTATACATAGTGGAGGTAGTTTAACCATCAAAGGGAAATCAACCATTACTGCAGTAAATCCTAACCATCAATGGTATCTTGCCGCCTTTGAGGGTAGTAGTGTCTTTCTTGAAAATAGTACTTTCAAATATGGAGGTTATAGTGAAATTCAAAATGGATTATATTCGGGACTTTGGTTCAATACCTCATTGGTAGAAGTACTGAATTGTTCAATCATACATAATTATAATGGTCTTTGGTTTTGTCAAGCTACGAATTGTACTTTAGCAAATACAACAATAAATGATAGTTATGTAGCAGTTCGAATTGGTGTTTCCTTTAGTGACGGCACTAAACCAGGGGCCACTAACATCACAATAGCCCAAAATTTAATGACCAATATCGCACATTATGGAATAGCGATTATGAATTCATCAAAGTGCAACGTAAGAGATAATATCATTGCTAAATTTCCCGATGATTATGATGGTATTCATGTAAAGAATTCAGAACTTCTAAATTTCACTAGAAACGATATTGACAACTGTAGAACTGGTATTCGATCCATAAATAATTCTGAGACTATAATTATTGAAAATTCGATTTCTAATTGTACGTCTGCCGGAATTTATACAGACTTTAACAAAAATTCAAATATAATCAATAACTCTATCTCAAATTGTGATTATGGTATTTATCTCTCTGAAAACAATAATACTTATGTCATTAGAAATGAAATCACAGCTATTGGCTTAAATGAAGATGCGACTTCTGGAATTGTTGCTTTTTATTCTAATCATTCAAAAGTTCTCCACAACAACCTAACCAATATTTACGGTCGTGGAATACAATTTTATTATTCCATTTCTGTGAATTGCTCTAATAACTACGTTAATGATACACGTTGGGGTTCTTTAAATATCTATTATACAAATGATTCTGTTTTTACTCATAACACACTATTAAATTCCAATGAAAGCGGAGGATTGTATGCAGGTCACGCTTCTACCAATGTTAATATAACTAATAACGTTATCGAAGACATGTGGGGATCAGGAATTACATTAAGCACGATTAATGCTTTTGTTGAAAATAATATTATTGATTCAGTAAATTCTTTTTCAGGACCTGCGTATGGAGGGATATCACTCGATGAGTCAAATTCAACAACAATTATCAATAATATCATCAAAAATAGTCAAGAACATGGTATTTATTCAAGTAAATCAAGTCAATGTATTATTAAAGAAAACACAATACAAGACACTAATGGGACTGGCATCTATCTGTGGGAATTAACTCACGATTGCGATGTTTACGGTAACTTTCTTATTTCGAATGTCCAGCATGCAGAAGATAACGGTCTAAATAATCAGTGGGATAATGGAACGCACGGTAATTGGTGGGATGACTATACTGCCTATGACCTTGATAATAATGGTGTTGGAGATACACCTTACAATATCTCAGGAACCGCAAATAGTCAAGATCGATATCCTTTGATGAACATAACCGATTTTAATTCTCCGACAATTAATTCTCCAGCTGATATCACATATGAATATGGATCTGGAGGATATATCACCTGGACTCCAACTGATGAGAACCCTGGGGGGCTTTATTATCTTTATATTAATGGAGTTATTGAACGGGAAGGAATTTGGGATGGCTCTAATATAGTATTTGACTTATCTTCTCTTACTTTTTCGTCAATCACAATAAATTTCACTCTTCATGTCATGGATCGAGTTGGCAATTTAGAAAGTGACACTGTATTCGTTACTATTGTTGATACCATTGGTCCAACCATTTCCCAACCTTCAGATTTAGAAATTCCAGAAGGAGCGGAAGGTAAGAGTATCAGATGGACCCCTTATGATCTCAATCCTTCCCACTACCAAATATTTTACAACGGAACTGTTATTCAAGAAGGGAACTGGACAGCGGATCAGGTTATCATCTTTGAGATCAATACGACCTTACCAGTGGGCGCGTACGACTTTATTATAACTATTTTTGATAAAGCTGGGAACTCTATAAGTGACTCAGTTATTGTAACCATCAGATCTGAGGATGATGGTAATGGTGTTAGTGGATTTACCTGGATACCCATTTTACTAATTCTAGGGCTCTTCGGTGGTTTTTTGAGACGACAAAACTAAGAAGATAAGCCATTCTTTCTTTTCAACTCATTAACTCCTTTAGAAACCATCTCTAAAGTAAAATTGAGATCATTTTCTGAGTGGTTAAAAGATAATGCCCCTAGACCATGAAATCCAAATACACCATTTTCGAGAAGTTTTCCTTGAAAATAATCCATTCGCTCGTGATCCAATGCTTCCGCAATCATATTTCCAGTAATCGCTCCGTTTTTTAACTCTTTTTTAAGCCAATGAATGAAGATTATGGATCCCATCCCTGTTGCGAGAGCAAGTACCTTTTCATCCTTTAGAACATCGTTTATTTCCTTTCGCAATTTCTCACCGTTCTGATTTAGTTTTAAATACTCATTTTTCAATAATTGCAGTTCATCCAGAGTAACAATACCTGCAATCATGGACAGTGGGTGACTCGAGAACGTTCCACCTCCCACCCAACATCCACCTTCAATTCCAGGAGTGGCTAGTTTCATAATGTCTTCACGTCCTCCATAGATCCCTAATGGCATTCCTCCACCAATGATTTTTCCTAGAGTTAGAAGATCTGGTTCCACACCAAAGATTTCTTTCCCAGCACTTCCAAAACTTAACCGAAAACCGGTGATAATCTCATCAAATATCAAGAGAATTCCACGAGATTCAGTTTCTTCACGTAGATAAGGCAAGAACTCTGAATCAGGAGCAATACCTCCTCCTGCCCCAAGCATAGGTTCAATAATGATAGCTGCAAGTTCTTTTCCGTGTGTGTTCAGCATGGAGTCTACACTTTCTCGATTGTTAAAATCAAAGGATATACCACCAAAGAATTGTTGATCTGAATAAGGGTAAAATAGGTGATATCCCAGCGTATCACTACCACCGTGCCACCCTCCTTTTGCTTTTGCTACAAGGTGTTTACTAGTAAATGAACGAGCTAGTCGGGCAGCATACATTGTAGCTTCAGAGCCAGTGGCCGTAAAACGTAGCTTTTTAAAGTAGGGGATTGCTTTTTGTAGCTTTTCTCCAAAGATAACTTGATATTCATTAGGGATTCCAAAATGAACGCCATAATCTAATTGTTGCTGAATCGCTTCTCTTATTTTTGGGTGATTGTGTCCTAGTATTGATGCAAAATGAGTCATCCACCAATCTACGTACTGATTGTCATCTATATCCCATATATGACTCCCATCTGCCCTCTTGATAAATGGTGGATAAGCTCCACAGCAATCGAATCCAAATGTTCGAATATTATGACTGACCCCTCCTGGAAACACTCGGAGAGCTCGTGTCCAGAATTCTTTTGATCTTGGTGTTGATTGCTGGTACTTTTCTATCATAAGTAGTCAGCTTACTGAAATTCGAAATACAACTGATTAATTCTTTGCACAAAAATAAAAAAAAATTAATACCAAACAGGGTTGAGTGCCATGTCAAATGCGGTGTCAAAATGAAACCAAAAATCATTGAGAGAGACGAAATTACGATTGTTGGGCTACTATCCTATGATGGCGACATAGGTGAGCTTTGGGGGCTCTATTCAGAGAATGAAGATTCTATCAAGCACAAAATACCTGATATTGGTTATGAACTACATATATATCCTCAGAACTTTGCCAAGGAGAAGAAATATCACGTAATGGTAGGAGCGGAAGTCGAAAAAATCGAAGAGCTTCCTTATGACATGTTTGTTAAGATCCTTCCACCATATACCTATGCTATATTCACCCACAAACTGAAAGACGGTGGGTATGCTGGAGTTAATGAAAGAATCGATAAGTGGTTAAAAGAATCTAAATACACACGCGCCCTTGATATAGATATCCAGTATTATGACGATAGGTTCAAGGGGGGCGAAGGTCCAGACTCTGAGCTTGATTTCTATATCCCAATAAAACGAAAATAATTAGAATGAAGTTTCGTTTAGTTGAGCGAATATGAACTAGTTGTATAATTGTTTCGAAGGATTACCTCATTATTCTGGTATTTTGTGGCTAATTGACCACAATTTGAACCAATTTGATTCTCTTCCCAATCACCAATGCTTATAAGTGTTTCAAAGCCTAATTGTTGAATTTCTTGTGCTAAGGGGATGTATTCTTCATTTTCTTCCGAGATTCCACTTTGAATATTATTCGCAAGAGCTTTATTAGTTGGATTTACTGGTGTGAGTTTTACAAAGAATTTTGAGGGATTAAAAGTTTCAGAGAGGATTGTAGGGTCTACAATAGACCTTGTTGATACAGCAAAGTTCAATGTAACTTTGCGATCTCCTTCCTTAAACCATTTCTCACCATAAGCATTAATTTCAGTTAAACTCCATATATTTCTGGTTATCCATTCATATCTTGTGTCTTCATCCGTCGAATGAACAGAAAATTGTAATTGGAATTGTCCATTTGAGTAGTAATTGTCCTTAATAGCAAGTAGTTCATCAAAAAAATGATTGGCGCTCTTTGGAGCTATCGTACTAAGACAGGGCATTAAACCGGGAGCATTATATTTTTTAGGTAGTTCTTTAAGAACCTCTAATACAGCATCATTTAAAGCAGGTTCTCCCATCCTAGCAAATTGTATTTTAAATTTATTAATTGGAATGTTGTTATTAGGGAAACGTCTACTAACAATATAATCTATTTGATGCATAAAATCATTTTTTGAGAGTTTTCCGTGATAGTAGTCGCCAGCATCGCAAATTTGACACTTCACTGGACATCCATATAAAGAAGAGATAATAAGAACCCATTTTTTTGGGATTTCACTCAATGCACTTTCCACAAATTCGATAACTTTTCCATCAATTTCTGCAACATATAAGATTGCTACCTCTTCTTTCCCATATTTACCTAAGATTTCCATTTTATATCCGCCTAAGAGGTTTTTCTTTAAAGAAATTGATGAATATTCAACAAGTCTGTAGTTGTTTTTAGCTGCTTTCATTAATCCTTTTAGCGATTTCCATAGCTGCGAGAACACCATCTCCCATAGCAATTGAGAGATGTCTAAACTTAGCTCGTTTCATGTCCCCAATAAAGAATAAGTTTGACGATTTTGAAGGTGATTTAAATTCTTTATGTAGATCTGAGGATAAAAAATTAATATTCGGGGTTCTACCTATTGCTACAAGGATGATTTGCGCGTAAAGAATCTCAGTAGTATCCTTAGATTCAGCATAGAGTTTTATTGACTTTTCATCACTTTCAATCTTAACTGGCTTTTTTTCACAGAGAATTTGGATATCACTTTGATGTTTTACTCTAGTCTGAAGAATTTCAAGGGCTTTACTAT
>JAEOTI010000293.1 GCA_016839955.1 Candidatus Hodarchaeota archaeon
TACCAAGACCTCGAAAAGTTACTATATAATGAAATAACTACAAATCCAGTGTTAAATGACTCCATATTGTCCTTGGTAATATATGGTTCATATGGTAAGGGTCCTGGATTTTATATTCCGGGTCAGAGTGATATAAACTTTCTTCTTACACTTAAGAAAGATGCATCAGATGATATCTCTGAGATGCTCGAAGAACTATTCCAACCAATCGTAAATAATCCAATCTTCTCACACTTATTTGATTTAGTTATTTTAAAGGAAAATGACCTGAAATCTCTGGATAATTTTGGACCATCTTTTTCAACTATTCATGGTTTATCCGTGAAAAATTGTAATCGAGTAATTATTGGAGAGAATCCATTTTTAAAATATAATCCAACAAAAAGAGATATTCAATTGTCAGCAAAACGCTTAGTTCAAGAGACCTGTCTGAAATTTGGTCAATTTCTGCAGCAAAGTAGGGAAGAAGGTTCAGTAGACGAGGAAGATAAAATGTATTGGGCAGGTGAAGCTGCAACCTCTTTAGGTCTTTCAATTTTATATTTCCTTAATGGAAAATCTGAAAGTGCTGTTAAATCTGAAGTAAAAGAAAAATTTAGTGCCCTAGAGGATGATGATCTTTGGGGTCAATATGTAGAATTATTAGAATGGTCTCACGCAATTCGAATAGGAGTACAATTGACTGAACTGAAAAAAATTGTGGGAACCACAGGCTCATTTTGTAAAGATGCGCAAGTTTATATGAATGCACGATTGTCAAAATGAACCTATTTATCTCTAGTATTTTATTTTCTTTGAAATTTACAATAGAAAAAACCATCTGCATTATCAATATGTGGAAATACTCTTCGACATAATTCCAATCCTTCGACACCCACTTGAAAGGCTGATTGTCCAAAATTAGGGTCTAAGAGTATAAAATTCTCATGTCGATTGAGCATCTCTGCAATGATAAATTCACCTTCCTTTGGGTCGATCGAGCAGACTGAATAAACTCCAATTCCATTTTTTCTTAGTAAATTGAATCCACATTCTACCATTCTTAGTTGAGTAGGTACTAATTCATCTACTCGTTCTTTAGGTCTCCATTTATGGTCAGGATACATACCTATAATGCCAGTAGAAGAACATGGGGCATCTATTAATACAAAATCCGCGAATTCATTTTTCAATGGAGCAGATTGGCTATCACACAAAATATAATCTGGAAAAAAAAGTTCTTTACTTAAACCACTTGATATTGTTAGATTTAATTTTTCCATTCGCTGCATTGAAATATCTAATAAAATTAATGTGCCTGAAAATTTCATTTTTTCCATTAATTGTAATGCTTTCATGCCTGGTGCTGCTGCAAGATCTATAACAGTCGAATTAGGTAAAGGATCAAGAATATGAGGAACAGCTGTTGAGCTTTTGTTCTGTATCGCAATTTTCCTTTTTTTGAAAAGATTAGTCAGTATTAGAGGTTTCTTAGTTCTACGCACCTCAAACACGTCTTGAAAGTCCTTATCTTGATATATCTCAATACCTTCCTTAAATAATTGCTCAATAGTTGCTTCTATCTCATTACTACTTTTTCCTTGTTCTATAACTCGAATCCAGACTGTTTGTCTTTTATTGTTTGCTTTAAGTAACTTAATTACGCTCTTTTTCTCCATATATTGTGAGAGCATGTGTATGAGCCATTTTGGGTGGTAATAGACTAACGAAAGACGGTCAATTTCATCATGAGCAGTAAGAAGAGTCGAATCCGTTACATCGTCTAGATTTGAAAACTTTTTTAGTAACTCATTTAAGTTATTTTGACCATCTTTCTCTATTATTATACTTCGTGCAATCTTTAATAGATGGTTTATACTCGGTCTGGTCTTTGTGTGATATTTCTGTTCTTTTCGTATATATACTAGTAATCTAAACAGTGCTATTTGAAAAGAGTTGAGAATTTCTTTTTTTGCTCCAAAAATAGTATCAAGATACTTGTCGAGTTTGTTTTGTCTTCGAATACATTCCATTACTAAGTGATAAACCCTATTATAGAATTTTCGGTCATTATATAATTCCGTCTGATCCTTCGTGCGTTCAAAAAAACTATTTCGGGTTGATGTCTTAAAAATCTCTGCCCTCGATAATATCGTTGCCGCTTCTTCAACTTCTTTTGTTAAGAAGCTCATTTTTCAGCCCCAAAATTAAAAGAGATGTATAATTCTTGAAAGTTAGGAGACTTTAAAGGATAAAAAAAACGGTTGATTCACGCTGGATTCTTTACACAATCAACATGGAGTCTCAATTAACATGAATTCAAGGATGCTCTCTTATCCTGTTCTTATTAGTAAATATATAGTAGATCCAGAGTATCATATGTGGTTTGGAGTCGTTTTTTTCGTTATGGGGATTTCTGGCGCAATATGGTTGATAGTTTTAGCTGAAATTGGATCAAAAGAACTTCTACCACGTGAGAAAGCAAGGGGTTATGCGATAAGACTTATTGTTACTTCCTTATTTCTTGGTTTAGGACTACATTTTCTTCTTTTAAGTGAAAATTTTTCTTTGTAGAATTTCTCTATTTTCTCAATGAAGGTTGAAATATTGGATTCTATTCCAATTAAAACTCTTCAATCATTAATAGAACAGATTTTTTATCTTAAAAGGTTACGAAGACAAGGTTGGATCAAAGCAGGTGTTCCTTTAACTGAGGTTGAAAGTGTAGCTGCTCATACCTTTGGAGTTTCATTTTTAGTTTTAGTTTTGGGGCCCGTAGAGAACCAATTACGTAAACAACATAGATTTCACGAATTAGATGTTAATTTATGCCTTAAAATCGCTTTGACTCATGATTTAGCTGAAGCAAAGTATCAGGATCTGGATATTTCTCTTGAATCGCTAATTGGAAAAGAATCATTTCGTAAATTAAAATCCCAAGCTGAAGAAGAAGCTTTCAATCAAATCAATAAGGAGGTTCACGAAGTATTAGGTTTATCTGTCGATTTCTCTATCCATTCTCAAGATACACCTGAAAAACAGTTCGTTTCTGAGATTGATAAACTTGAAATAATATTTCAAGGATTAGACTATTCTGATCGAGAATTATCATCAAAACGGGTAAAACAACTAATAAAAGAAGTGAGCCAATCCCTGCAGGAACCTAAATCTCTTGTCATTAAAGAAATTCTTGATAAAATGATGTTACCATAACCTAATGATTATGCCACACCATAAACTTTTATATTTTGGCCTGAGACTAATAATCTAATTCTTCCTTCGTTTTCAAGGCTATCTAAAATTCTCTTTGCAACACTAACTCTAATGTCATTCTTTTCTGCAAGTTCTTGAGCAGTTAATCCTTTGGATTTTTCTAAAGACTCAAAAATTTTCTCTGCAAGTTCAAGGAAAGCTTCTTCATTGATTACTATTCTTCTCTGATAAGATGAATACTCATACGTCCGTCCCCATCTTCGTTTCTTTCTACTTCGTTTTTCAAATTCGTAGGTCAATTTTCTTCACTTCTACTCCCGAAATTACGCGTATTCGCTCTCACGTTCTTTAATCTTCATCAAACGAGTTATATAGCCAGCTACTCGATTTCTAAGTCGCTTGGTTGGAACTTCAACAACCTGTGTTAGAAATTCTTTGTTTTCCTCGAAATCAGTGCTTAAATGATTCTCATATTGAGCAACCAAAATTCGACAGAGAATTTTAATGCTGCTTGGTCTTACTTTGCCCATGTAATCACGTCGTTTGATTTATTACAAGTCTGTAATATAAAATATTACCGAAGAATATTTTTAGGAGTCTCTAACGAGATTCTCTTCTATTCCTTTTTGAAATTGTTCCCTTCTTCCAAAGCAGTTAAGATGGATATGATGAAAAACCATTTGGATTAAAAGAAAAATGATGAATAATATTTCCCAGTTCAGGTGGTAAATCAGATGAGTACTGTTGCTTCAGGTATCCCTGGGCTAGATGAACTTTTTTTTGGTGGTTTTCCAAAAGGAAAGACAATGCTAATAACTGGACCTCCTGGTGCGGGAAAAACAATTTTTTGTATTCAATTCCTCGTAAGAGGTGCCTTAGATTTTGATGAACCTGGAATATTAGTCTGCTTTGATGATTTCCCCCGACATCTTCGAAATGATATGCGATCTTTCGGTTGGAATCTAAAAGAACTTGAATCCTTTGATCCACCTTTGCTTACAATTGTTGACGGGTTCTCTAGCAGAGTTGGTTTGACTTCAAATGAACGATTCTCTATGAGACCAAACGTTGACAGTGTATTAATGACTCTTGTAGAAGTACTCAAAGTAACTGGAGCAACTAGAGTTGCAATTGACTCATTAACATCATTAGCTACTACTGTGAAAGATGAGATACAGGTTCGTAGAGAAATTTTGACCATGAGTGCTATTCTTGGTGATCAAGGATGTACTACTCTTTTAACAGCTGAACTTGGGGCACATGCGAGAGTAGAAGAATATTCAGCTCAAGGAGCCATTGTTTTACGTTATAAAGAAGAAGCAAGCGGAAATTTTTCTAGATCCATGCTCATCCAGAAAATGCGTGGTCATAGACATGTTTTCGGATACAGACAATTTGATATTACTGAAGAAGGGTTTCTAGTATATCCAGACAAATTAATTGGCAATATTTAATAGGATTTGATCTGTCTACAAGAGAGATGTGGCAATTCGAACAACACTTACCGACGTTTTTATTATGGGCTCATTTAAACCAGATCTACCTGGTATCTTAGTGTCGAAAGAACAACTTCAAGACATATGCGCAAAGTGTGGGGAAAAGCTATTTCTATATGTATACGTAGAAATTTCTGGGAAAATTGAGAGAATTGGTGCTTGCGAAAAGTGTCATATCATTTATGGAACCATAAACCAAATGGATTGATCTTTTCCTTATTTTCTAAAGGGTTACAGAATTTGAAACCATTAAAATCAGGTTTACTTACCTGTTCGATTAAATTAACATAGATTCCTGCAGTAGTTAAGTCAGCAATCGTTCCAGGGTTTACTTTTTCTTTTCTGAGAGATTTATCAAAATCCCAGAGAAAATTAGGATGTAATAAGAGATCTTTTGGTTTTCCAAGGTTTTTCATATCTTTTCGTAATTTGGTAGCCACTTCTTTTCCCTTAGTTCTATAAACATGAGAATCGATATAGGAAGAAAGAAGATTTAGAAAAAGAAGAACTGTTTTTTGCTCTACGCAATATTGGTCTTTGAGATTAGCCAGAAAAACAGCAGATTCTTCAAAAGTAATTTGAAAATTACTCGTGTATTCTTTAGCTATTAAATCATAATTTATTGCAGGATTAAATAAGTCAATAAGATTGGCATGAGCTCTTTCAATTTCTGTTGAAAAATTCTTTGACATA
>JAEOTI010000294.1 GCA_016839955.1 Candidatus Hodarchaeota archaeon
ACACCAAACTTCAGGGTGATTATCTTTCATCAAAGGATCGGAATCCATTATATTCATTATGGTTTTCAGGAGAAGGCACTCTTACTACATTACTTGAAAGTGGGCATATCAAAGAAGTAGACAGGAAAAAATTGCTTTCAAAAACAAACAAGATCCGGTCTCGTGCATTCGTTAAGGATCTACCACCTAAAGAATCAGGACTACTTGAGATTGCTCACAAAGCCCGAACTGCTCGGAATCCACGGATATCCGGAAAAATTAGAACCGCTCGCGAAGTATTTCGTACTCAGATCCAAAAAATCAAAGAAAGAAAACATAAACTCCTACCAGACGATCTCAAGCAGTTAGCGACTATTGAGAATCTCGTAGAAGGAGATATAGGTTTTGCAAAGGTTACAAACATTTCTAGGGTGCCTTCAGAGGCAGAATTCGTCTATTGTTTTGAAGTCAAAGATTCTTTTCCTGGTTTCGTTGCTGGAGCAGGGGGTATTTTTTCTCACAATTGTTTGGGCTATCAAGGTTATAGAAATGCTCGATTTGGACGAATCGAAGGACATGAGGCTATTAATGCCTGGGGCCGGGATGCACTCCTAAAACTTGGACATCTAGTCGAGGACTATGGTTTTGAGATTATTGCGGGTATTGTGGATTCCCTCTGGTTTAGGCATCCTACCAGACGTGCATCAGATGAAATTGCCCGGGATCTTTGTCAGAAAGCTCAAGAATTGACTGACCTTCCTGTGGATATTGAAGGGATCTTTAAATGGATTGTTTTTCTTCCTCGTCGTCAAGAGCCGGAAGTTGGTGTTCTAAATCGCTATTACGGTGTTTATCGAGATGGATCAGTGAAATGTCGAGGTATTGAATTACGACGTCGTGATACCTGTTTACTCATCAAAAAAGCTCAACAAGAGATGATTGACACACTAAAGGTGGCAAATAACATCCGGCAGTACCAACAGCGACTCTCAAAGCTCTGGGATGTTTTTCGAAAATACCGTCTTCAGCTTGAGAGTAGAGATGTGGATCTTCAGGATTTGATGATTACTATGACTCTGAGTAAGGCACCCCATGAATATGTTCAAGCCTGCCACCAAGCCATTGCTGCCCAGAAACTAGCCCAAAAAGGTGTTGATCTCAAATCTGGACAGAAGATCCGATACCTAATTACTGATCACCGTGCGAAACAACCAGACTATCGGGTTATGCCAGAAGCATTGATAAAAACGTCATCGATTAGATATGACTTTCAAAGATATACAAACTTACTACGATCTGCAGTTCTAAATCTTATTCCACCTGTTTTTCATCCAAACAACCAAGAACCGCTTTCTCTAACTAAATTTCTTAGATATTAATGCTGACATGTAAATTAGGTTTTTTCAATCATTTTTTCCTTTGAGACTTTTCCATCAAGGACCTGAGAATCTACCCTGATAAACGGGGTTTTTGTTGTTTTATGCAGTATGGTGTCTTAAGACGGGTAAGAAACTTCCTAATATCAACAATTGTAGTTCAATTTCCTCAATTCATATTGAAATTCTATATAAGTTCGAAATGTAAGAAAAATAATGAAGGATTAAATAAGAATCAGGCTTAGGAGTACCTATAAAATCAGCTTGATCTTTTATGGATATTAAAAAATAGAATTGATGAATTAGAATGGAGAAACCGATTTATTAATTACCCTTGAATTAGTATTAATCAGGATATTTTCATCTTATTGGATTTCTAGGTTCCATAAAGATTGTAATGAAGACGAGGAAAAAAGAATGGTTATATACATTTGTGGCACAGGCCCTGAGGCTGATCTTCTTACACTCAGAGGTGTAAACGTTATTGAAAATGCAGACGCAATCGTTTTCACTAAAGTTTCAAATATCCGAGATATTTTAAGATTAGTGAAGAATAAAAAATGTGAATTTATAGATGCGGAGAGACAGGAAAAAGAGACTCAGAAAAAACTGGTAATTGAATCCCTTACATCCCTTACTACTAGATATTCACATGTTGTTAGGTTAATTCACGGTGATCCATTATCATCACCTGAGGGTTCAGCTGAAATCGAATATCTAGCCTTGAGAGAAATTCCATTTGAAGTAATTCCAGGTGTGTCACCACTTCTTTCATCCTTATCTATGGCAGGAATTCCCCCTATTTCTACAAAAAACCATGATTTTGCTATTGTCCGAGTTTCGGATGATGCAAAAAAGATTCCCAGTTTCAAAAAATATCCTCAATTTGTTGCTATTGCTTCTGGAACAAAAACGAAAGAAATAGCACGCCAGTATTTTAAAGAAGCTAAAATCTCGAAAAATCAAACTGTTGCAGTCATTCGTAATTATGGAAGTTTAGATCAATTAACTGAAGTTGTCGAGGTACAAGAATTAGATGATATGACAATTTGGCCTCACGATTTGATCATAGTTGCATCAGATATTGAGAAATCTATTGAAATTTCTTGGTTTGAAACAAAACGAGCTAGTATGAAGGGTCAACGAGTAGGTTATCTCTGGCCTGGAGAACGGACTTCAAGATCTGCAAAACTTTTGGAGAATTTAGGAGCAGAAGAAACTGATGTTCCCTTAGTGGATGGTGAACCTGTTCCCGTTAGACTTCCAACTCTTGAACGTTTTGACGCGTTTGTTTTTCCGAATGCAGAGATCGTACAAACATTTTTCAATCGACTAGAGAAAGAAATCCCTCAAAACAAGCTTTTTTTTGCAATTGGTCCAGAAGCTCAATTTGAACTTGAAAAATTAGGTTTTAGCTCAGAGATTCCTATTAGTTATACACCTCGTGGTTTATCGAGACTTATCTTATCAACTATGAAGTCTAGAGGACGTATTCTTATTGTTACAAATGACGATTCACCTGAAATTTTACGAGAATCCCTATCAAGTGCACATATTGTGTGGGAAATCAATTTATATAAAATAATACCTTTGACAGACTTACCTGATCTTAATTCTTGTACAGCACTTGTGGTGGATTCATATTCAGTTATTCAACCTCTTTCAGAACAGTGGAACAGTCTGAGGGAAGATATGATTGTAATTTCTTCCGGTCCAACAATCACTAGAGCTCTTTTTGAGAAAGGAATGAAAGCAACGGTTGAATCAAAAGATCCTTCCGCTGTGGGGTATATTTATTCTTTAATGAATTATGTTTATCGGACCCCATAAAATGGTTTTTTTTGAGCAAAATGAACTGCAAGACGTGCTTTCTTATCTCCAAAAGGTTAGAAAAGATACAGCGTAGTATTAAAAGAAAATAAAAGTTGGAAGACTTAATGACAACTTCACTAGAGTCATATAATAAGCTTATGGAAATTATAAGAGAATATTATCTTCTTGATCAGACTGATGATGTACTTGCTTGGGATTTCAGGACTTATATGCCATCAAAAGGTGCTGAACAACGAAGTCATCAGATTTCTTTTATCCGTGCATTAAAACATAACAGAATTACAAATAAATTGATTCCTTCTTTGCTAAAATCGGCTAAAAAAGCCCCTGACTACGATAAACTATCAATAATTCAAAAAAGGGATATAAATTTAGTTGAAAAAAAATACCAAAGAGAATCTGCAGTTTCTGAGAAATTCATAGAACAGCTTGAATTTCAACGAATCCAAACAACCAATGTTTGGAAAGAAAAAGCAAAAATAGAATCTAACTTTTCAATTGTTACACCAGATTTTGAGAAATTATTATTATTAACTAAACAACGGGCAGAGGCAATTGATTCTTCAAAAAAAGCGTTAGATAATTTAATTGATATTTTTGAACCTGAAATGACCACAGCGCAACTTGTTCCTCTCTTTGAAGACTTAAAAAAAGGATTAATACCTCTTATCGAAAAATGTATCAATTCTTCTACACAACATGACGTTTCTATTCTTAAAAAACCCTGTCCAGTAGAATATCAGAGGGAGTTTGCAAAAGATCTAGCAAAAAAGATAGGCTATAGCTTTTCTGCTGGTCGAATAGATGAAACAGAACATCCTTTCACAATAGGATCGCATCCAGGAGATGTAAGAATAACAACACATTATTATGATAATTTTCATCAGAATTTTTTTGCAATACTACACGAAGCAGGACATGGAATTTATGGTCAAGCAATTAATCCCAAATATTCATTTCAACCAGTGGGAGAACCTGCGTCATTTGGTGTACATGAATCACAATCCCGATTTATGGAAAATAAAATAGGAAGATCTTTGGAATTCTGGAAGTTTTATTTTCCTCATTTTAAGAGAATTTCAAAAGATTTATTTGCAGATCAAACTGTAGAAAGTCTTTATGCTGCTATTAATCACGTAGCATTAAGTCCAGTCCGTATTTTTGCTGATGAACTTACCTATGCCCTTCACATAATTATCCGTTTCGAACTTGAAAATGAATTAATAAACACGGATAATGTCGATTTAGATGATCTTCCTGGAATCTGGAATGATAAAATAAAGAATTATCTCAAAATTGATATTGAAAATGATGCTGATGGAGTCTTGCAAGATATCCATTGGTATGCTGGTATGTTTGGATATTTCCCTTCGTATGAGTTAGGTAATATTTTTGCTGCTCAGCTTTTAGCAGCAATGAACAAAGATATTATTAACTATACGGGTTTAATTGAAAAAGGAAATTTCCAACCCATCAACAATTGGTTAAATGAAAAAGTGAGAAAGTATGGGAAGCTTTACAGTCCAGAGGATTTAATTAAAAAAGCTACTGGAGAGAAGCCTTCAATTAAATATCTCCTAGATTATTTTACTCAGAAATACTCGAAAATCTATGAATTTTAAATGTAGAGCGATTTTAAATTTGTGCTTTCCGCAATTTTTCTCTGAATTCTTTTTCTTTTTCTGTTAAAACCAAAAAAGTTAACTGATTTATATCTTCTAACCACTTTAATTTCTCTTCGGTTGATAATTTCATATAATTAAGGATTTTTTCGAATTCAATATCATAATGATAACCTTTCACTTATCTTTCTCCTTTAAATATTCTTTAAGCTTTTTTATTAGATGAACATCACTTTGATCTTGGTTTCTTCCACTTACTGTCTTCATTTTGATCAAATTATCGAGTGAAACAAGATAAATTTTTATATTTTTAACAGATTTTATGGTTTTATTTTGATATGCTTCATCAAAGTCTAATGGATGTATTAATACTATATCTATTCCTTTATATTGATCAATTTTATGATTAAAACTCAATGCTTTTAGGTTTCGAGTATTAATCCATTCATCTACATGTGTAGGGTTCATTAAATCTCTTGGATTAATTGGTAGATGAGGAAGATAATCTAAGCGCTTTAAAAGATTAATAAGTTTCTCAATATTGGATTCAGCCATTGATATAATAATGTCAATATCCTGTGTTACCCGAGGAATTCCGTATAAATTAACAGCTAACCCTCCAACTATTAAATATTGAATTTGGTCTTCATATAATTCACGCAATAGATCATAATAAAACAATATTCGACCTCAATAAAGAAGTAAAGATTGTAATAGTAGTAATTTTCGTTACATAATTAATTTATACCTTTTTGTGAATATAATCCAAGTTTCCTATTCGATGTCCTTCCATCACACAATAGAGATTTTTTATTTTTTTCCTTAATTAATTTAAATCCCATCGTTTGGCATCAAAAGTTCGTTTTTAGCTAACGAATAGACTATCAGGAAGGGAGTTACTTGAAGCCTTGGGACGATTGAGCGTCCAGTTCCCTACAAATAATGCTCGATATTCACCACTTTGGACAAAAAAATGCTTTGCTAATTTGTAAGAAGGGATATTATGTTGATCACAGGCATACACTGGGGTTATTCCTCTATTCAGAAGTTCTTGGCACGCTTTTTTTAGGATGATTGTAGCTAGTCCTTTATCTCGCCATTCAGGATTAACCCCTATTCCAACCATTGCAGTCTTTTTGTTGATCAAATTACTGCCTGCGGAAACAATGGTCTTATTATTTGCTACTAAATTGACATAAAGATCTATCAATCTATGATTATCATCGAATTTTACTTCAGTTTTTAATTTGAACTTATCTAGGGAATGCATTGGCTCAGAATCCAGATTTTTTTCAGTCTCCCAACGAAAATAAAGGATAGAATGAGGTACAATAATTTTATACGGCAGAGTTTGAAGAAATTGTTCTCCAAGGTTATTTGTTTGAATATAAACTCTTCCGTCTAGCAATTCTTGCCACGGTATGTCTGAGTATTCCGCTTGTTGAGGTTGAAAATAGATTGATCGTGTTCCTTCCCAATTTTCACGAATTAAAAGATATTCTTGAGGATTGGAGTGGTTGTACCAACCATGAAAGATTTGTCCCGCGGGAGAGCCTTCAAGAGTGGCTAATTCTTCGACATAAAGGATAGGATCGTTATAAAGTGTCTCTTTAAGTAAATCTCCTCTTTGATTAGAATCAAATGGGGTTAACATCACACTCATCTTGTAATTAGAATTAATAGTCTTTAAGGATTATAAAAAAATATTGAGATCTCTTGTCTTATGAACTGAATTGATTTTTAAGTAGAAGCTAGGGCAATAGAATTTTGTTTAATCATGGGAGACCATTTGACAATTAGGGACAGGTGACAGAGAGGACAATCAGAGGGATTGCTTTCTTTGTGGTGGGAGAATCACATCTTAGACTTGAAGCAGTACCAATAATCACATTGGGACCAGCCAGTGTGAGAGATAGTGACACGAGTTTTAAGGTGCGGATAAAGGAACAGAATCTATATCTTACTCCGTCTCATGTGAAGAACGATGACAGAGAGTGAAATGAGCCCAAAGAAGAAGAAATCTACATTGTAATCAGAAGAAGCTGAGGTATATGTATATGATTTAGATGATGTAAATTCACATAATAAAATAGGAATCTGGAAAGGATCTATCATCAAAGGGAAAGGATCTTCATTATCTCCCCCATCAATTGAATATGGAGTATCCCCAACTTGATCGTTATTACTGTCATTACCAGTGTAATCGCCCCAATAATTTCCATGGGTGCCGTTGTGCCATGTATTTGCTCTATTTGAAAATATTTGGTATCTATTTTGTTGTATACTATTAAAAAAGAGTAGATTGTTACTGGAAGACTGCAGCGAGAACCCATATTTATTGTTGCAGGTGGCAATATTATTGGTCATAGTATTGAAATAAGCATGATGATAAAGATTGAACCCATTACCGTAATTGGCATTAGCAATGTTGTGGATCAATGTATTATGATCGGCTTCCAGAAGCCGGAGCCCATCATCGTAATTGTTGCTGGCACTATTGTTAATTAAACTATTGTTCCCACAAAACTTCAATCGAATACCAATTCCATTCTTGTAAGCATTGTTGTATATCAGTGAATTATTACTGGAAAAAAATAGCAGATAGAACCCTTCAAGTCCATTATTGTTAGCGTCGTTATTGGTTAGTGTGTTGTGACTGGACTCCCACAAACAAAAACCCCCACCATTGTAGGAAGCAATATTATTGGTAAGGGTATTGTTACTAATATAATTGGGGTTATATCTGTCATAAGATAGATAGAATCCATAATAATAGCAGTAGGAAGCGGAATTACCAATTAAAACATTATGACAGGATAATTCAAAACGAAATCCATAAGCCCATTTAAATGCAACATTGTCTTTGATAATACCATTAGTGACATTAAAGAAGAAAAATCCGTATTTATTATTACTCCCTGTTCCATCAACTGTCACATTCCGAAGAATGAAATATTCAGTTGTATTCCGTATTTCTACTCCATGGTTACTGCTTGTGGTGATGGTATAATTCTCAATAATGTATGGATCATTTTTAGTACCCTCACCTTTGTTAGCAAACGCAGCTAATTGTTCGTTTCCATGAATATAAATGGGTGAATCTGATGTACTAAGGGTTAAACTTTTTCCTTGGAGTATTGCTAATGTGAAGCTACATAATATTACAAGAATCAAAATCT
Organism: Candidatus Hodarchaeota archaeon; assembly: GCA_016839955.1. The sequence continues at coordinate 7,990 of JAEOTI010000294.1, forward strand.
GGGTTCGCAATTAAATCACTGAATAGGTATTCAATAGTTGGTTTTCTATTTAAGATTTGAGGATAAAGGAATGGAATCCTGTTCAATCATGGGAGATCATTCGACAATCTGGGAGAGATGACAAAGGGGGCATTCTTCTGGGTTG
>JAEOTI010000053.1 GCA_016839955.1 Candidatus Hodarchaeota archaeon
CCTTTTTTTTCATTTTCATCTGTATTTTGTAATTATTATTTTAATAAAAAGAATTTAATACTACTTATTCGAAATATTGGTGAAGGAATTGCTGCAATGTCTTCAAAATTATCTTCTAATCCCAAAGAACTGCACTTTAAAGATGTTAAAAGTCAAATTGAAAACTATCTCATGGGTTTAGGATTGGATATTCCTTTTAAACATTATTTTGAATTTGTAGATAGTTCAGAAACCGAAGAAATCTATCAACTCTACGTTCAAGGTTTGGTTTTGACTTTTTCTTTTACCACTGAAGGCTTTCTCCAAGACATTCAAGTTAGCTTAAAACATACTGGGGATTGGGGTTTTTTTGAAAAATACCTCGGATCTATTTTCAATTTCCCTCAAAAGGGATTAGAAACGTCACGGAAAGAGATTGCTTCAAACTTAGAAAGTTTTCTTCTTGAACGTGCTACTCAATCGACCTCAATGGAAAAAATCTTCGATAAAGAGGAATATGAGTGGACTGTACGACCAGAAATTAAAGGGTTAGTCCAATTAAACTATGCCCGAGTAATTAAAGCCTTACATGAAGGAAATATCACAAAATTCTTAGAACTAGTAGATTCTACTGAGGAAATGGCTGCAAAGATCATAGGAAAAATAGAAGATTCAATTCGAGGCGGAAGAGAAGAAGAATCCAAAATACATTTTCTAGAGAGTATCAACGATAGGATATACAAACTTGAGAAACAATTGGAGTCTTATAAAGAGTTAGCTAGTAAAAACTCTTCCACATCTGATTTTCAAGCTATTCTTGACCTTTTAGACGACATTTACTATGAAGTACATGATGGGAAGTTTCGAAAACGCTTACTAGAAATTACTAAGAATAAAAAAGGAGACTAGCTACCTAATTCTTCCAGTTCATCCTCTATTTCCTTTTTCATTTTTAAAGCAGCGTCTAAATAGTCTTTATAAGGTGTTTTTTCTCCGAAATTTTCCTTAATGCTTTGGAATCTATTTTTTTCATCATCAAACTGTATCCGATTGATCTTGCCTAGAATAAATTCTTCTTCTAGGGAATCTACACGTTGGGCAATCTCTATCTGAGCTTCTAGAAAAAAACCATTTAGTAATTCAACTAAGCGATCCTGAAAATTGTCACCCAGGGGTGTCGTTGTCCATACATATCTTGGTGTTGGCCAGGACTCTACTAATTTTTCAACTAACAAGACACTCTTTAAAGCCTTCATATGTTTCTCAATTCCGGGTCTCTTAAGATCCAATTTTTCCGCTATTTCTGCAGGATTTTGAGGTGGGTTCTTTGTTAGAATTTCTAATATATGACATCTTGTAGGATCGGCAATTATTTTCAAAAAATCAATTTGATTAGTATTTAACATAAATTAGCCGCCAACTGAATTAACTAAACTTTTAGTAAAATAAAAATTGAAATGCTTATCAGTTGAATGAATTGTATCTATTACGGACTTGTTGATGCAAAACACTACAACAAGTCTTTACGAAACTCAAGAGAAAATATAGGATAACTGATTAAAAATCCTGATCACCAACTGAGAGTTTTGGCTCCAGTCTTTTTCTTTCTTATTCATAAAAACCATGAAACAATTTTTCTCAGGAATGATTCAATTCCACGGAAGATTAACGCGATAATCTCACGAATTAGAAATAGAATGTTCCATCCTAATAAGCGAAATCCCTCCAAACCCAAATCATCGACTAAAAAATCACAGATATCATAGTAGCCCCAATCAAAAGGGCCCCCCTTTAGAGGTCCTGTCCCATCTCCAAGCTTATGGCCTAACCTATTAATGTCATTCCAACCTTGTTCCCCTGACATATCAGAAACCATTTTGTTAATCATAAATGTTAAACCAATATATCTTAGAAGCTTCCAAGAAAATTTTCTGTTAGGCAAGTTCTTCTTTAATTTCTGATGTTGTTTCTTAATATCTTTTAGTAATTTTGAAGCTGTTTTTTCATTTGCAGAAAGTTCTAATGCCTCTTTTGCGATTTTAAGCTTTTCATACAAATGTTCTAGTTCTTGAGCAACAGAATTCCCATAAAGCCGTCTAGCATGTGAGAGATTACGAAGCGATTTAATTTCATAAGAGAAAATTGTTGTTGCTTCTAATGGAGACCCATGATGAATTGTATTAGAGTTGTCAGTACGAACCTCAACACCACGATAAATTTGTTTTCCGAAAATTGTTAGGGAATCTTCTGAACTTAGTGGATATGGTAATTGTTGTTTGATACTCCACTCTAATACTCCTAATGAATACTTTACAATCGTAATTATAGGAATAATGAATAAAAATAAGCACATTGTTAGAATAATTGATTTAAGCAAATTTAAAGAGATTAATGGATTTCGGGAACAATTTGAATTTCTAAATGTGTAGTCTAGAGAAGTTTCAAAAGCAAGAATAGTGTTTCTGATCTGTTTAAATCTTCTAATTCGTTTTCGATAAGGTTCAGGTAAGAGGTAATGATAACTTGTAGGTCGAAAAAGCTCTGGGGAATAATATGGAAATAGGTCATTCATTGTTTTTCAAGAGTATATCAATACCAATGAATTACGATGGTTAATCCTATATTTAATATTTTGCTAATCCGCAAACAATTGGTTTGTTAATAATCGAGGTGAGAATAGACGCTAATATACAATTTAATATAAAATCCTAATTTACTAAACCATTACCATCAACAACAAGAGTAGTATCAATATAGAGTAGATGGGAATTTGACGAATTCCCAAAATTAAGAATTTTCTTCCCTATAGACATTAAAAAATTAAATCAAACTATATGATTAAGAACTTATGAGAATTCATCGGAACACTGATTGAAAATGTTGATTGTTTTTGAAGGTATAGATGGCTCAGGGAAGACAGTCCAAAGTAATGCGCTAAAATCATATCTTGAGGATAAGTACGGACTAAAATGTGGTCTATTTTCTTTCCCAGCATATGAAACAAAGGTTGGACAACTAATTTTTAATCATCTACATGATCGTCAAGCTTTTTCCTTGGATCCTAGGATTGTTTCAATACTATATGCAACTAACCGTATGGAATTCCGGTCTGAAATTATTAGAGCATTAGAAATTAATGATATTGTTATTTGTAACCGTTACTCGTATTCAAATGCTGCATTTCAAGGAGCCAAAGTCACTTTAGAGAAACGTAGTTCATTTTTAGAATGGATTGAAGATTTAGAATTCAAAATTTTTCAACTCCCTCGTCCTGATTTTACAATTTTACTACTTTTATCACCATTAAAAACACCACAATTAATTGCTGCAAAAAAAGATCAAACAAATGAGGGTCCAGATGAATACGAACTAAATCGTGAATTTACAGAACAAGTTTATAGTGTTTACAAGGAATTAGGAAAAACTAAAGATAATTGGATACCTGTAAAATGTTACTCAGATGTTGAAATCTTTTCTAGAGAGAAGGTGACGGAGTTAGTAATTGACGCTCTTCTTCCCAAGATTGATCAAAGGTAAGGTGAACAGATTATGACCGATAAAAAGGAAGGATTAACTAAAAAAGCTGCGAAAGGTACTGGAAAACTAGCTGCAGATGTTACTAAAGGCGCAGTTGTTGGTGCTGGAACAGCTATAGTAACGGATGCCGTTATCAGTGCTGTAAAAGAGAAAAAAGTTCATGAAAAAGCTATTAAGAAAGCGAGTGAATCAAAGAAGAAACTCGATGATAGTGGAATTTTAGATAAGGCTAAGGGAGGAGTAGGCAAGAAATTAGGGAAAATTAAGAAAAAAAAGTAATCTATGATCCTATTGGATGAAACAAGGACATGACAAGGGCCATTCGTCGTCAATTTTCAGTGTTACTTGGACTGACAGGCAATAAAAACCAATCACTTAAATATCGTAGAATTCATATCACAAAAGCTCAAAACGAATCTTCAGCCCATATAATTCTTAAGATAATTGGATTTGTTTGGTTTTTTGAACATGATCCAGTAATTGAACCTAAAATAGATTGGCGTTATCGACCGGACGTTGTAGTTTTTTGTCCGAATGGTCCAGAACAACAGGAAATAGAATCTACATTTGAAATTGGTATCAAAGAATGGATTGAATGTAAAACAACTCGTCCTAAAAAAATCCGAAAAATACTTCAGAATTTTAGTTGTAATTTTTCCCTTTTTCATAGAGAATCAGCGATCTATGGATATTTACGCGCACTAATTAAAGTTTTAAGAACTAATGATTTGCATAGAGTTAATTTATATGGTGTTAGTGGTGATTTTGACCTTGGAATGGAGTTTTTAAAATCAAATCATCGAGTAATTGTTTCTAAGCAAAAAAACTCACTCGTTTTTCAAACAAAGAATAGTAGTGATTCTCTCAATTATAAAATAACTGAATTGAAGCTAAGTCACGAAATCATGTAATCCTATTTTTCTTTAGAAATTTAAACAGGAATTTGGCAAATTGAAATTGGGAATCGTCGCAGACATTCATGGAAACCTTCCAGCGTTCAATGCAGTGTTATCTGCATTAGAAAACGAGGAAATTGATTGTATTTTAGTGGCTGGAGATTTAGTTGGTGGAGCCCCGTTTCAAAATGAAATTATTGAAATATTGAAGTCATTAAACGCTGAAATTATTAAAGGAAATGTTGACGATTTCTTTCTAAAGGTATCTAAAGGGATAACTCCCCCGGGTTGGGCCAATAATCAATGGGCATTTGAGCGATGGGCCTATCAGAACCTGGACAATATGTCACTAAAGTTTCTAAAGCAACTTCCTGAACAAAAAGTAATCAAATTTCCTGGAAAATCAGAAATACGAATGGTACATGGATCACCCAATTATATTGGTGAATTTATTGATCCTGATGAGAATCCGTCTTTATTAGAAGAATATCTAAGATTAATTAAGGAAGAAATTCTGATTTTTGGTCACACTCACCATCCATGGATTCAGGAAATTAACGGAAAACTCGGATTGAATCCAGGTTCAGTGTGTTTTTCAAGAACAGGCATATTTGGCGCACAATACGCATTAATGACTTGGAATGATAATAAATGGATTGCAGAGGGACGAAATGTAGAGTACGATTTAAGTCAACTAAAAAATGCCTTTAAATCAAGTGGCTTACTTGAAAATGGTAGTAGACTTGCTGAAGCCTTATTGCTTAGCATTGAAACTGGGCAGGATTATTTTCGAAGTTTGGTCACATTTATCGGTTATGAATCAGGTATACGAGGTTATAAGGAGAAATCTGCTATCCCAGATGATATGTGGGACCATTTGGAAAATAAATGGCAACCTAGTTCAAAAATCTACGGGAATACTATAAGAAAATCATAAATATTTTTAGAAAATAAGCTACGGCCTTGAAACAGACTCAAAAGTACATTAAACGATTTTCCTAATCTAGTGTATTTTGTAGAAGAAATTTTCTTTTTATAAAACTAAACTTGTTTGTTTAAGGTCACATTTTTCACCATTGAGACGTAGAATATTTCTTATTTGAAGCAAAATCAAGCCAACAATCAATATTATGATTCCTGATATGACTAACGTTGTTTTACTTCCAAAAGAATCGATAGAAGCACCAAACAACCAAATTAGAATTCCACCTCCGAATAAACCATTATATAAAACACTTCTCGCAGAGAGAATGCTCGCTCTATTCTCTGAAGGGACATATTTATTGAAATAATTGTCATATAGTAAAAAACCAAACTCACGAATACTGGAAAAGACTATTAGGAGTAAAATAAGTCCAATCCAATTATCAATAAAAGCCATTAAGAGAAAAACAATACTTTGGATAATAATTAAACCGTAGATGCTTCTCATTTCACCTAATTTTGATTCTATAGAGTCCGAATAATACGAACTTATCACAGCACAACCAATCAAAAGAGAAAAAATCAGACCAAATATTGCTGGATCTGCTCCAAGATTGCTTAGATGGGCCTGACTATACACGTCCCAATATGATTCTGCAAAAACATCGACAACTAGAAAGAACGGGATCATCCACAAGAGAATTTTAGTGTTAAATATGAACCGAAGACTATTACTCATATCTCGAATCAAATATCTTATAGTTAGTTTGTTTTCGCTTTTTACTGGTTCTTGGATTATTAAAATAAAAAATAGGGAGAGAATTATAAAAATAGCCCAAAACCAATATGGTAATCGCTTGTCAATTGTAAAAAGAAAAGCGCCAGTAATTAATCCAATTATTTTTGCCACCAAAGCCGCTGCATTAATCTTCCCACTAATTTTAAGAAAATCCTCTTCTCGATCTAACTGGTGAAGAGTATCGTATAATAGTGCAGTGTTCGCTCCTGATTTGAAAGAAAACTCAAGCCCATTAAACAATCCTGCTATAACAATTACAAGTAAACCACCTGTACTGAATCCGAGTAGAAGAACCATCAATAACATACAAATATTCGCAATAAAAACAGACCATTTTCTTCCAATAGAATCTGCTATAGCCCCCGTGGGCAAATCGGTGATAACAATGACAATTGACGTAATTGCTTCAAATAAACCAATATCAATAAAGCTGTATCCTAAATAGAGAAAGAATAAAATGTAGATTGCACTGATAAACCAGCTATTAAACAGGATTTCTGTAATAGCGATTTTCCAAAGATTGTTTTTTAGTTTTTGAGAATTATTCAGTTGCAAATTTAAAACTCCTAATTCTTAGAATTCGTTTCCAAAGGTTTGAATGATTACCAGAGAAGACAACAAATGTCAAGTGGATTTTATGGTAAAAAAGGTGAGAATCTCTATTCCTGTTGCTTGAGAATGGTAATTATAAAAGTAGTTTCAGCTCTATCAGCTAATTCGATTTCCCATCCATGAGCTTCAACTAAATTCTGGACAATTGGTAATCCTAAACCTAGAGCTCCTTTTTTTAAACTGAATCCATGCTTAAAAATATCTTGTCGATGTACAACAGGTATCGAATGCCCATCGTTCGAAATTACTATTTTAATATGGTTTTCTGCTTCCTCTGTTGATATTTTGATCTCTGTTGGATCACCATGTGAAACTGCGTTCTCAAAGATATATTCAAAGATTTGGTAGAGTTTTGCCTCATCACCTTCAATCGATTTTAGAAAATCTTTTACAAAGCTAATTCTTTTCGGAATGATGCTTTCTGCGACTTTTTCTACTAAAATGTTTAAATTCACAATTCTCCATTTATGTACTTTGATACCCGCATCTGCAAGTACTACTATATGTTGGATTAGTTCGTTCATGTTTCTAACGAGTTGTCGAAGCCTTTTAATAGTAGTTTCGTCTGATCTAGGATCAGAGATGAGAAAATCCATGTAACCTTCGAAACTGATAAGATGTTCTTTCATTTCGTCTGCAATAGAATGTGCTAATTCACTCACTTCTTTTTGTAGACGATAATGGCGGTTCTCTTGCTTTTTTCGCTCACTAATATCACGGATAACAGCTACAAAATATTTTGGAAGTCCTGATTCGTCTGGAACCACTGATGCGTTCAAATCAGCTGGTAATAAAGAACCATCTGGGTGTTTGAAGTTAAATTCTATATTTTTTAAACTTCCAAAGGCTATTAACTTCCGCATGTTCTCAACTGCCTCTAGACTTCGTTCTCCTAACTTGATAAAGTCAAAAGCATTTTTCCCTTCTAGTTCTTTAGTAGAGCTAACTCCTGCCATATTAGCTGCTTGTTGGTTTAGTTTGAGGATTTTTCCATCAATGTTTGTTAAAACAATTGCATCTGGTGATGTATCTACTAAACTACGATACCTTGCTTCACTTTCACGGAGTGCTTTTTGCTCCTCTTTACGACTGGTAATATCTCGAAGAAGTCCCCGAAATCCAATAGGATTTCCATTCATATCTTTAATTAGAGATACACTTGCTTCAAGAATCCATTTTGTTCCATCTTTTCGAAAGAATTCCCAATCAAAAGCGAGACTTGGAATACCAGTCCGAAAAGTTGTATTAAATGTTTCAAATACTCGTTTTGCGATTTGTTTACTTGTATATTCTCGATAATTAAGACCCATCATTTCTTCTCGAGGATATCCAAACATTTTCCTAAATGATTCATTAAAGAAAGTGAGATTTCCCTCTAAATCAACTTCATAATATCCTTCCTGAATAGTTTCTAAGATTGTTCGATGTTTTTCTTCACTTACTCGGAGTGCGATTTCTGTTTCTTTCCGTTGCGTTACATCTCTTTGAATTCCACGAAATCCAATGGGATTACCCTTAGCGTCAGTAATTAGAGACACAGATGCCTCAATATTAATTCTCGCTCCATCTTTTCTAATTAAATCACCTTCAGCTAATTTTAAGGATTTTCCTGTTTTATAAACTTGATTAAATGCTTTAAAAACATTTTTCGTAGTTTCTTTTTCCATCAATTGTTTATAGCTCGAATTTAAAAGTTCTGTTGATGAATACCCAAAAATTTTGCAAAGGGCATCATTAAAGAAAGTAAAATTTCCTTCTAAGTCAGTTTCATAGTAGCCATCATCCAGATTTTCAAGAATCCCACGATGTTTCTCTTCACTTTGTTGAAGAGCTTCTTCTATTATCTTTCGCTCAGTAATATCTCTTAGAATCCCCTGAAATCCAATTGGCTCATTTTTTTGATTTCTCATTAACGAAATTGAAGTTTCTACAGTGAATATTTTACCATCTTTTCTAATGAGTTCCCAATCTAAAGCCTTCGTGGGTTTTCCAGTTCTATAAATTTCATTGAATATGGAATAGACCTTTTTTGCTGTTTCAGGACTCATGTACTTCCTGTTACTCATGCCTATCATTTCTTTCTCAGAATAACCAAGGATTTTAACCATAGTTGCATTAAAGAAGGTGAAATTTCCTGCTAAATCGACCTCATAATACCCATCTTCAATATTATCAAGAACTTGTAGAAATTTCTCTTCTGTGAATTTAGACATACGGTTATCTCCAGTTTAAACAAGTTCTAGTTAGGTGAATTATTTGGAGTAAAGAAATTTATGTATATTAATCTTTATAATATGAATCAGTTCTAAAGACCTCTCTCTTTCCAACTAATTTAATTTGGAATGTAATTCAAAAAAAAATCCCATGCTTAGTAACTAAAACAAAAATCATTCAGCTAAAAACAAATTGAGACGGAAAACAATGGATCTAGATCCTGTTATACTTCATTTTGACCTAGATGCATATTATGCTTCGTTAGCAATAAAAAGGAATCCTGATTTAGTTGGTAAACCTGTTGTTATAGGACCAGACCCTAAAAAAACAGGAGGAAGGGGTGTTTGCCTTACATGCTCATATGAAGCTCGTAAGCATGGGATTCATTCTGGAATGCCTATAAAGCAAGCATTACAACTTTGCCCTGATCTAACTTTTACCTCAGTGGAATGGGATGGAGAATATGGAATCCGAGCAACTTCGCGACGCATCCACTCTTTAATGGTTGATTTTGCGGACCCAGGACCAAAATATCAACCTGCAGGGTCAGATGAAGGGTACATGGACGTCAGTCTTAAAGTAAAAGATTTAGCCTCACCGATGGACTATGCTCGTGATATTCAGAAAGAATTGCTTGATAAAGAGAGATTAACTTGCTCTGTAGGTTTAGGTCCGAATAAATTAATCGCAAAAATTGCCTCGGATTATAAGAAACCTGCAGGAATTACTTGGGTTAGACCGGAAGAAGTAAAAAATTTCTTAGCTCCTCTATCCGTGAGAAAAATTATTGGTATTGGACCAAAGACCGAACAACGATTAAAGAATTTAGGAATTAGTATTATTGAGGATATTCGTAATACAACAACTAAATTGAGAGCTTATTTTTCACCAAATATGGCAGAATGGATAATTCGGGCATCTTATGGAGAAATTACTTCTGAAATAAAATCTAGTGACCATGGAATGACTCATCGTGATAAATCTGTTAGTCATGAAGGAACATTTGCGAAAGATCTTAAGAATTGGTCTGAAGTTGAAGAAAGAGTAATAAAAATGACCAAAGATAATTGTAATCGTATTCTAAATCAAAATCTTACTTTTCAAACCGTTTCTATTAAAATCCGGTTTGCAGATTTTGAGACACATACAAAGAGCTATACCTTTCCTCATCCAATTACAAACTCGTATGAAGCTGAAAAAGTAGCTTTAAAGCTTTTACGAGTATTTAGAAAAAAAACTAAGATAAAAACTGTTCGATTAGTCGGTAGTCGTCTATCAAATCTTAAAAAACGGAATCTGTCTTTGGATAAATGGTTAAGTGGAAAATAAAATTAAAGGTTATATCTCCTCTTAATCTTTTTGTAAAACAGGTGTCCCAACACAAAAAATCCAAAAACTGCATAAATAATGAGGATGGGACCCCCCCAGACCAAGAATGCAATACTGGCAAATGCAAGCATCAAATAATTAATAAAATTAGATTCATGATGACTGTAAATTGCTGTTGATTTCCTAGCTGCAATAACCTCTGTATCAGTATCTAACCAATAAACAGGTCGGATTCTAATTTTTGATGTAATATTGTGTCCTTTTTTCGTTTCTCTTCTAATTTTTGAAACTTTTGAAGCAGTAGCTCCTATTTTTTTTTCTGATCTCAATCCCATAATGAGGACCTCATTAATTTTTTACTATAAAATCAACCAATGTATCGATAATTATACCAAATCACCTGACCTGCAAATTTGGCTTCTTGTCGTCGTGCTTCTGCATTAACTGCTTTACGACGCCGTCCTAAAAGTGAAGTAATCACAAAAACATTAAAGAAAATTACCAAAAATCCAACCAGAAACAATAAATCCATAATTTATATCCCCTTACTTAATTCTATTTATCATCTTTGTCATTTTTCGTCTATTTGTAACTTTGTTACACAAGTATATAAAGTTATTCTATTTACAAAATTATAATTTAAAGAATGAGAAAATCTAGTGAAAGATGACAGAATCAAGCGAATTTCAAACAAAATATTACTATATCTTAGTCTTTATTCTTAAACTGAAGGCCATTAATTTCAGCGTCGATTTTCGTAGTGATTTGGACGAGTGCAGCCACTAATTTTAGCTTACCACAAATATAATCTAATTCTACAGATCCTCTAGGTCCATGTACAGTTAAACCTGTTTCTCCCCAATCAATTGCGGAAATAGGAATATCATCCCAAAACTGGGAAATTAAGGCGGATAATTCGCCTATTGAAAAATTAAGATTAAGATCATTGAAAAGAGGTCTTGTTTGACGTAAATCATCAGGTTTTTCAGTCCTACTCTTTCCTTGATATCCCATATGCAGTCTCACCATCACTTGTAATTATTACTTGGAATTTTCTTCGGACTAATGAACTTTTTCTAGATATTTATGTTTAGTTTTGGTTAATTTTTCCTGGACCAATTATTTCAGCACCTATTCTAGATAACAACAGGACACCTATCAAGATAAATATAATCCCAATGTAAAGCAAGAGCCCCACATTTTCACTAAAAACGAAGATACTGGCGAGTAAAGGAACGAGCACCGCAAAGCTCGAGTATATTGGTACAATAGTAATTGCTCGTTCTTGATGAAAGGCAGCTTGTAGGATAACAAAAGAAGCAACTTGAAATACTACTAAAAGCCAAAAATGAACAGAAATAAGGAAAAAAATCGGGTTGTTTTCTTCTAATGTAAGTGATCTTGCAAAAATTGCTCCTTGTCCAGTAAGAATGCCAGAAACAGCTCCTCCTGATGCCAAAGGAGATTTATGTAATATAAAATATGAATGTAGCAGAAAAGCGATGGATAAGCTTAACATTGTTATACTAAAGATTATCAGAGTGGAGATTTCCCAAGAATAGTCATTTCGATTTATAGTTTCTGCTTCGAGTGCTATTAGAACTGCTCCTAAAACTGTACTAGCAATTCCCAGTTTTTCCATAGTTACGGTTCTTTCTTCCAAAAATATTATTGCAAAGACGACAAGAAAGACAATACCACCAATTAAAATTGGTTGAACGATTGATATACCAATATAAGTTAATGCAGCTAAAAAAAAGCCCCAAGAAAAAAAAGTCATTCCAGTTCCAATGATCCAGATTTTAGATTGTCTAATCTTTTGTGAAATAGTATTTTCGGAAGAGATCGCTTTCAATCTCTCCATTCCAACCTTTTGAAATCCCATTCCAAAATTTTGAAGAGCCGAAGCAATTATAGCGAAGCCAATTCCGTACACAATGGGATTTAATTGAGTCAATAGGACAATCCGCCATTCTAAACTTCTTTTTGATGTCTTGAGAGAAAAATAATAATAATTGATGAATCTAATCATTCAGTCATATTTTTCATACTTACATTATTTCCTTTTTTTTGAAGTCTTTCAATGGTGGAGGAAGACATGCATGCAGTCTCAAGAGATTAAAAATGTTTCAGAAGATCTTTTCTCTCCTGAAAGTATTGAAATCTTAGAGAAATTAGAAGAAACGGTCAAAAAGACTACAGGCACCGGAAAAATTGATGCTTTGAATGAACTTGCACGTCTATCATGGCGTCTTGGAAATTTGGAACGGTCGACTTTGCTTGCTGAAGAAGCGTTACACAATGCTCGCGAGAATGAGTATCTTCTTGGTGTTGCTTATAGCCTTTCGAATCTTTCAGATACTCATAGGATTCGTGGAAATACAGACAAAGCTTTAGCTTATGCAAAGGAATCGTTGGAGATCTCTCAATCATTGAAATCTCCCGCCCATGTGTCATATGCTCTGAATGATATTGCAGATATCTTTAAAGTTCGTGGTGATATAGCTCAGGCCTTTGAACATTATCAACGAGCGTTAGAAATAAGAGAAAAGTCAGGGGATATACCTGGACAAGTCAGATCTTTGAATACTTTATCAGAGGTAGCTCTTGAAACTGGAGATCAAATTCGGTCTGAGGAGTATTGTCAATCTGCTTTATCACTCTCTATTGAATATCGTAACAAAGTAGGAGAAGGTTACTCAA
>JAEOTI010000295.1 GCA_016839955.1 Candidatus Hodarchaeota archaeon
ACAAGAATAGGATTTCCAGCGCTATCTATAAGTACAGTTTTACCAATTTCCGAATCGTTTCCTCCAAAATACGTGGAATATTCAATAATTGGATTCAATTCACTATTGGGAAGATCACCAACATTAGATGTAATTGAAATAACTGTAATTGACGAAACGAGGAGAAAAATCATTCCTAGTAAAATAAACTCCTTCGTTCTGTCAAAAATTGATTGATTTAGGTGCATTCTCAGGATTATCCCATATAAAGGCTAGTCATTCAGAGTTAAATCGATGACGGCCATGGAGAATAACTGAATAAATATCCTTCCTTTTTAAAAAGAACAAGTATTATACCTCTAATCAAATAAATACTAGATTTACTGAGGATATGTGGAATTCTTACACAGTTCAGAGGTCTTCTGCAAAGGCATAAGGACATACGGAAGGATTAGCAACTTTTTTTGTATTTCATTCGTTATTTCTGTTTAGAATATTCAATGAGATAGATCTACCAAAATTACCTGAATTCACTAATGCTACTCCTGCAGAAATAAGGAGGAAGGCAGAAATGTGAATAAGAGGATTAATTAATTACCCCAGGAAAATAACTGAGAAAGTAACACCAAAAACTGGTACCAGATTAATGAAGATAGCTGCACGACTTGCATTCAATCTTTTAATCCCTTCTAAATAGAACCAATATGCTCCAACTGTGGATAAAAAGGCCAAATAAGCAACACCATACCAAATTCGTTCTGGAATTTGGAGATAAAGTTGTGGATTGAAATATTCAGGACTTGCTGCCAATGCGATAGGAGTTGTTAATAAGAAACCGAAAAAAGAAACCCAGGAAATCACAAATAATGATGATGGTCTTTCAAAGGAGGAAAAACTGTTCATGTAGTTTTTATATACAACCGTATAAACAGAATAACCAAGAGCAGCCATTAGAATAAAGAGATCTCCAAGTATTCTATTCTCAACCTCAACGTTTGGGGAAAACCCAACAACTAGCATTACTCCCAGAAATGCTAAAAAACCCCCTAAGAGTTTTTTAAAACCCAAACCTTCTTTTAGAAAAATTCCTGATAGGATGAACACCCAAATAGGATTTGTGGCAACAATAAGACTAGCGTCACTTGCAGCAGTATAGTATTCACCAATTAGGTACCCAATTTGATAGATTGTTACAGAAGTGAACCCCATAAGAGCTATTGGTTTCCAATTAGATTTTATTAAGGGAAAATTAAGAGATCCTTCTCTTATTTTTAATAAAGCGAAGAAACACCATATGACAATAAAATATCTAACCACAGCAATAATTAACGGAGGAATTGTCTCTCCACCTACATCCTCTGAAACTAACCATCTTCCCAGTGGCCAAGAACCACCCCAAATTATTGTAGCAATTACTATAAGGAGGTATGCTACTAGTGTGGATCGATTTTTTTCACTTTGCAAAATTCAACTACTCGTTTTTCTAAATTTGTGTTCTATTGAGTGTACATCTTTTTTTTTAACTATTGTCAGGAGCACATTGCTTACTATTATTAGTTGTTGGTCTCCCTAAATCGAAAGGGATGATTAGTTTCCCCTTTTGAAATCAAATTTAACCTGTTATTAGCTTCAATTCAGTAGTTAGGTCAAGAAATTGCTTCATTTGATAGGTTGAGGGTATACTTATGCTTAACTGATCTGTTGGTGATATTTCTTTTTGTTTTTGAGGATAATGACTTGCAAAGTTCATTGCAACAGGGATGCTAGAGGGATCTTCTTGGTAGAAAAGTAAACTAATCTCATTAATAGACTCACTGAATAATAATTGTCCATTGTGCTTGATATTGATACCCTGTATATTTTTCACAAGAATTTCTTCTGCAGCTAGCTGACTACGTGACACTATCTCAACATTGGTTATATGTGGTTTTATTTTTTCAGTTCGTTGAATGTAAATTGGTCGAAAAACTACCTTGCATTTTTCCAATTGAACCATCTGATAGATAATAAGAAAAATGTATGATCCTACTTCAAAAATTGAATAAACTAAAAATTCAATCGGTCCAAGAGTGAACTGGGTAACGAGTAAGGAACCTGTGTGTGTAAATTCATCAAAAACTCTTGTGTCTGGAACAGGAAATAAAATGTAAAACAGAATTATTTGAATAAAGGAATGAACAAGGAGCCACACAGTGAATCCAATGATTCCTCTGGAATTCATTTTCCATAATAAGCGGATTTGGTCTGTAAAACCAATATCATTTCTTACTCCACGGAGTATCAGAAAACTCCAAAACTTAGCATACAGATAGAAAGTCAGAATGAAAATTAGCATAATACTAATTGCTAAAAAGAAGAGAAAAATAAAAGATGATGAGAATTCTCCAGAATTATTGAATATGGTCATTGTGAATTGGCCAAAGATAAATAACGAAAGAATAATGCTAACCAAAATGAGAACTAATCCAACAATTCCCAAAAAAAGGCTTTGTATAGACTTTTGTAGCTGTAATGTCCAATTTTTTTGATTGCTTAGATAATATGAGATAGGAATAATTGCAGCTAACCCAACAAAAACAAGTAGTGGGTTGAAATTGAAAAAAGTATTGTAGAGATAATAATCAAACCCAGGAATGATGGTAGATACAAATAGTCGAATAAGAAAATCAAAGGGGATCAAACCATACATTACGATTCTTTCGTCAAAAATATAGTTAAGAGTGACAATTGCCATTAATATCAAAAAAATAGTCTGAATTTGAAGAGCATTTCCCCTGATATAACGGTAAATACTAATTGATTCAAGCTGATTCTCTCTAATGACTTGAAGTGAATCACTACTCAATTCTACCCTTTTTGTAAATTGAACTCTGGGGTCAGTAATCGAATCCTGTGAACCTGAACGAGAATCCCACGAACCGTGGAGTGTTCTTTCAATACCTCTCAATCGATGAGGATATGTTTCAAAATGGTCCTTTGTCATTGGTCGTCCTGATATGGTAGCTACGATATTCTTTCGACTAGATCGATAAGATGGAAGAATCGTGCTGAAAATCGTTATTAAGAATGAGAGAATTAACCAGATAGCCAGTGTCATAGCTGAAAAATTGAGGTTTATTGGGATAGAGAATGAAATATACTCTACTAACAATACAGAACCTAGAAGACCGTCAATAAGGCCAACAATTAAAGCTGAAATACCTAGAGCAATGGATTCTGTGAGAAAGATACCAAAAACTCCACGGCGAGTTAAACCAAGACTTCTCATAATACCAATTTCTCGTTCCATCCTTAGAGTTGACACGAGAATGCAAACAAATTGAGCTATGGCAGCTAAAATAAACGATTCCACAAATAATAACTGGAAAAGAGCTGATTGGAATAACAAACTACGTTCCATCATTTCAGTGTAGTAAGTAATGGGTATTACTTCTCTGAATATATCTCTGTTCTCTAAACCGTTTTCCACATTCCGAACACTACCTTCGACATCACAGATAAACCATCTTGCCGAACTGGATTGATAGAATTCTTGAAATCGATTGGTTGATATGTAAAGATATTCTCCCCCTCCTAAAAATACATTTGCTTTTATTACACAGGTCAATGTTACATTTACGGCGGAGTTATCAGCAATATCTATGGTTACGTTAGATCCAAGAGGAATATTCAATTTCTGGTATAAGATATGAGAGATCAAACCATTTGTCTGATTTTCAAAGGAGGGGTAAAGAAAACTTTCCGATGAAATACCTGGATCAATTGAATCCACCACGGTTTCTGCAAAAAAGTCATATTTCGAAGGATCAACACCATAAACATAACCTTCCACTCCTGAAATATCTGTACGTGATTCCTGAATAAATGAAGACCTCACAATACGATAGTCGAGTTCAAGCATTTCGGTGTAGTTAATAGAAAGAGGATTCGTATCAGAAGTCTCTGCAACTAAGTCAATAGATCCCCATTGACTTTGAAAATAACCAGGTGCTCCTGCAATGACAGCTGCACTTACAAGGCCTACTACAATTATAAATGTTAATGCCAAGGCGGAAGTCATAATTGTAAATAGTGATTTCTGAAATTCTCTCGCGATATTACGAGTTGAAATTGTGCGAGTAACAATATTAACCCCTATTAAAGTCCTCATCGCGATTCTTGGAAGAAAAACAAGAATTCCGATTTCAAGAATCAGAGTTCCAAGAAAAATCAATAGTACAGCTAGAAAGTGAACTGATAGTAGTTCAAAATCTAAGAAACGAGAAGGGCCAACAAAAAATTGTAGACTAAATCCAATAATTGATAATAAAAATCCAGTGATAATTGTATATTTCCATGATTTCATATTATTACCTTTTATGCTTCCTCCTCTCATCTTTGAATGAAGATTTTGTACCACAGGAATTGAAATAGCGATAAAAATTGGATAAAGACCTGAAATTAAAGCAA
>JAEOTI010000054.1 GCA_016839955.1 Candidatus Hodarchaeota archaeon
AAGGTATGGTTCTCCAAATAGGTAAAGTACAACTGAGGCAACATCTTCAATCCTTAGATGAACATTTAACGGCTTGGAAATGATTCATGGGCCTTTAGCAAAGAAAACACCATAATTTCTGTGTGTACCACTGGAATCAGGAAAAGAACAGATATTACCATCATTTAAATCTGATTTTTGTACACATTTTGAATCATTGATTTCAAAGATTATTTCTGAAGAATTTTTCACGTATTTTCCAGTATAAATCTCTTTAGGATAGGAGTGTTGCTCGAAATTGCGCGCATTTAAACCAGAACCTGGGAACCACCTCCTGAGGAAAACATCTGCGATCTCAAAGTGTTATAATATCTTTCCCAAGCTGATGTAGCTTCTAGGATCTCTACTTTTGAAGAAAAGGTGTCTAACTCTAGGATTTCTTTGGAATACTGTCTAAATCGTTGTTCAATCGGATTCAATTCAGGGGAGTAAGGAGGCAAAAATAGCACTTTGCAATTCGGTAATCCTGCTAAAAATTTCTGGGTTTATTGAGAACGGTGATAGGAAGTATTATCCATGATAATAAGGAGGTGTTTCCAAGGTCGATGAGATAACTGAACTTATGGTTTCGTTAGTGCGTCACAGAACTCACCACTGTCCTTATTATCCATAGGAACCAACCAAATCCGGTCAGCTTACGGATCATACGCTCCTAATAAGTGTATTCTTCCGTGAATAGCTCGTCTATCATCCATCTGTAACCGATTTTGACTCCAATAATGCCCAGTATAACGTTTTACTTGATATGGGCCTTTTTCATCCAGATGAAGGAGAAGGGTGGTATCAGGAAGAAAACGATCCAATAACCGTTTCGCTGCTTTCCACAGGTCATAATTCGGAGGTTTGAACAGAAAACGCTCCTCAACCTTCCTGTATCTGAATCCTACCTTCTTCAGATAATACAATGCCTGCTGAAATGTCCAGTTGATCCAAGCACTATTCGAAGAAAAGAAGCCATGGTACGACAGCTCCACGTCGAGAATGGTAGATATAAATGAGAAGGTGTTTGTTGCATTAGTAACCTCATTGCACGGTAGCACTTCTGACCCTGTTGGTGATCAGTCATACAATTTGCTCGCTTTAGCGCCGAAAGACCATCTTTATTCCAAGAAAATTTTTTTGTCTAATTTGACTTTGATTTGGAAAATTACTCCAACTTATTGAATTTTCTTGAACCCCGATGTAGTCTCAAATCTTCAAGCGAGAAGTTGTCATCTAAAAAATAGAGAGAAATTAATCAAGTCAAAATAGGTACTTCTTTTAAAGTTGAGTTAAGAAGTCTATCAATGAGACTTCCATCAATTTCAGAAACATTGACAATAAACATGTTTGCTTTTTTAACAAATTTTTCTATAATTTCTTTTTCTTTCTTATACAATTCAAGCAAATCGATTTCATTATCACTAAAAAAGATATGAGGATATAACAATTCTTGGATATTATCATTCCATTCTGCCCAAGATATTGTTTTGATAAGGTTGACTATTCGAAAAATACCTGCATTAGTACCTGCATATTTATCTTTTTGCAATAAAAATAGAAAGGGGGGATTTTCTATCTTTTTTGGGGCTAGCAAATCTGGATTAAGTTCCCTTATCGAAATTCTTCGATTTGGTTGTACTAAAGAATTATTAAGTTTTCTCAGAACTAAAAATACTCTTGAACCCTTTTTTTGGATTAAACGGCCAATACACCTGTGCGATTTGTCCCTAAAATTAAAAGAAAGCCAACTGAAAAAATTCATGCGATTTTTCAATTCTTTTGTTTTATTATAACCGAAAAAATTTATAGGTATTGGATACATATAAATAGATCCTTTTTCATCAATAATAAAACGATCATCAGCAATATATCCTTCTATCTTGGGGTGATTTAAGAATTTTAATAATATGCTGGTTTTTCCTGTGTGTCTCCATGCAACGAATAATAGAGGATAACCATTGTATATAAAACCAGACCCATGTAGAAATGTAAGACCAGATTCAATATACTTCTTTCTTAGTAGAGCCTCGAAAAAAACAATTAACCGATTTGGAGGAAAAGAACAGTCTACTTCAATATTTTTAAGATCTGATTCTATCCAACAATTATACTTCTTAATGAATCCTTTACCGTTGTAGTAAGCAATGTCCAAACCAAGATTTTTTGCAGAAGTAGGAGGAGAAAGCTGTTTCCTTACTATAATTTTGATTTTTTGATTCTCATTCAGTTCGTATGGATCAGAAGCTCTAAAATTAGAATAATAATTTCCAAAAACTTTTGAAATCCTGCTTTTCTTTGATTTATTGATAAGTTGTACATAAATGTTTCCAGGGAACTCGAAATATTCGTTCTTTATTATTTTCATCATGTATTTACCTGACAGTTCATTTTCATTCTATTTTTAAATAAGCTATTCTTTACTTAAAGTGGAGTGGGAGGGCACAAAACGGTTTCTTTTCGAAGAGGGGATTTTTGGTCGATCTTCAGATGAAAAATGTTGTTGTGATTATAGAGGTCATAGCGATGCACATTGACCAAAACAATCATATCATGGAGCAAGGAAGAGTGCCCCTCTAAAAAGGTTACGGTTGAAAAACATAAATCAGCAATATTGAAGTGGTTTCCCCCTATCAACCAGGATCTCTATCAACGCGAAGAACACAACAGTTAATTGCTAGACTCAATCCTCAATCAACCATAGCAGGTATTAACAAGATTTCAATTTGGGGTAGGAGAAATTGAATGTCCATACTGTTCTATGAATGCCATTTATAAGCCATTAACCCTCTATCGAAATCAAGAAAAGGGTAAGAGTAGAT
>JAEOTI010000296.1 GCA_016839955.1 Candidatus Hodarchaeota archaeon
GCATGAATAATTGGGCTTCTATCTTTTTTCAATTCAACAATTTCTTCTGAACCTTTTATTAAAGGAAAAATTTGTTTTGTCTTAGTAGATTCCAACTGATTTCACAGAATACTACAATTTCATTATTACTTAAAAGCCTGAAGAATGTGGCATATTATATTCTTTCTTATGAATATAAAAAGAAAAAAAAAGGAAGAAATGCACTTAAAGAAAAAGAAGAGATGAAAAATCCATGATTTAAGCAAAACGAAAATAAGAAAAATTACTAAGTCTTAAATAATTGCTGGACTAATAGTGAGATAAAGTATTATAATCTAGTATAGGGTGGTTTGAATTGACAAGTGAACAAGAAAACAAACAAAGTCTAATTAAAGATCAACTTGCTAAATTAGAAAGTGAGAATAAGCAGTATGTAAGTAGTGTAAAGAATTTCAAACAAGAATTAAAAAAACAATCAGAAAACACTACTCAGGGAATAAATCAAAGTAAGAACGACTTGATTACCAAAATTCAAACAGTGATCACAAACGTGAATGGTCTAAGTGATAAAATTACAAGAATAAAACGAGAGCTTGAGGCAGAGAAGGGTGATTTAGAACCACAACTAGAAGAGCTACTCGGCCAATTAAGCAAGGGTGTTTCAGATCTTCAGAAAAAGATGGTTTCGCTGTCAGCTGCCCAAGAAGAGGACATTTCTCGAATATATAGGGAAATGACTGGGAATGTTAACACTGGTTAGAACCAAATTTATTCTCGCCAACATGATCAAATTAAAAAGTTTCAAGATCAAATCTCTACCAAATTATCGACTATTCAACGTGATATTATAAATACTGTAGAAAGTGAGAATACAGCTATTGCTGAGATGTCTGATAGTATAACAAGTTCTTTTCTTAAGTCGATGGATGAATTCAAGGCAAGAATTAAGCAAATTGGTGACTCGAAGGAAAATGAACTCGATAATGTATTTGCAAAGGCGGTCAGTGAATCTGTAGCTCGACTGGAGATAGCAAAAGAGGATTTACTTGCAGGTATTGATGGTTTAAAATTAAGGCTTGATGAAAATTTCGATAAACAAAGGGAACTTTTCGAGACCGCACAAGATGCTGTATTGAAGACGATAAACGACGGAAGAGTGGATGCTGAAGCGCGAATAGAAAAGGGAATTGATAGATATTGGCAAGAATTCGTAAAATTTCAATCTGAACAAAGTAAAACTGTTTCTAATATCAAAGAAAATGTATACGAATCATTTATGAATGCCTTAAAAACCAATGACGAGCTTCAATCAAAATTAACTACAGATTTCGAGAATTCAATGAAATCAGGGTTTAAACAGCTTGAAGAACAAATACTAACTTCATTATCAAGAGTTTCTGCAGATTTCAATAAAAAACGAGAAAGAACAGCAGAAACTTTGACGACTGCTTTCGAAAAATGGGATAAAAATATCAATAATTCTATTTCAGGCTTTGGTACGAAAACAAAATCAAAGCTTGAGGAAACAACTGCTGATCTAAATGGTTCATTAATGACATTCTTCCAAAACTCAAAAACTGGTCTTAGCCAAACCTTAGCGACTCATCAGGGAACCCTTGGTGAATTACAGGAGAATATAAGTCAGCTTTTTAAGGAAATTCAGAAAGGTCAGGAGAAGAATATTGAGATAACTCTTGTAGATGTCAGAAAAGCATTACTTGCAAAACAAAGTGAACTGATAACAGCAATTGCTTCAATTGAACCTACTGCAGATGCTGCTGTGGAAACACATCGTGAAATTGTTGAAACAAAGAATTCTTCAGTTAAAAAATCAAGTACAACTACTTTTGATGATTTAAGAAAACAGATTCGATCACTAGAAAATGATGGAACACTTTCGATTCAGAATATTGTCACCGAAACAGGAAATAGATTAGATGATGCTGTGAAAGAGAGTGAAGAATCAACGAAGAATCTAGTGCAAGGATTAGAAGATCAACATAAGAATTCTCTGACCTCCTATAAGGAAACTGCTACAAGAGAATTTAATGATCAACAGGAATCAATAGATAATTATCGGAATTCCTTGAAAGAAAGATTTACTACATTCTTTAGTGATGTTCAATCATCGACAGATCGTTTTAATAACCAAATTCTCAATGAGAGTGAGTTTTTAGATGATCGACGTCGAGAAGTCGATGTAAAGTTTGAAGAAGCTCAAGCAAATGTTAATGCAGCAATAGAAACCTTATCCACAAATGTTTCCACAAATACCCAAAACATTTCAGGTGCTACCAAACAGATCACAAACACTACTAAGGATATTATAAAATCACTACGGTAAGTGTTTAGAATGAGAATTTCAGGGAGGGGAGTAAAGGACCTTAATTAAGGATGATAGAGAATGGGTTATCCAGAAGAGATGGCTTGTCATTTAATGGGCGTTGGTGGTGTAGTAATAAGTGAAGGGAAGGTTTTGCTTGTTAAATTAACATATGGACCAGCAAAAGGTATGTGGTTGATTCCTGGAGGTCTAGTAGACCGCGGAGAGACGTTACAGGAAGCTATCAAAAGAGAAATTTTTGAAGAAACAGGTGTCCAAGTTCAACCGAGTGGTATTGTTGGTATTCGGAGTATGGTGAGAGCTGGAGACAAGATAACTGATCTTTATTGCATTTTCATTTGCGATGTTGTCACTTCACCAGAAAAACTTGCAAGAGATGACTTGGAAGTTGCAGACGTAAGGTGGATGCCCCTAGATGAGCTATCTACAAATCCAGATGTAACTTCATATACAAGGTTAATAATTAAAAAGTCTAGAAGTAATAATCCAATGCTCTATGACTTACGTAGGAGTGAAAAAATACAATCACAACCTAGACTTGACAAATACGAGCATTTTTGGATCTAACTTTGCGAAAAATATGTCAAGTTAGTGGGGATTGGTGATTATTTAGTACCAAATTCGCGATAGCAAGTAATAAAACAAAGCCACCTAATACATACCAAATCGTTATTCCTTCAGCGAGAATAAGATACGCAAAGAAAGCCGCTGATATTGGCTCACACAACATAAGAATGGATTGTTTCGAGGATTCTATTTCATATTTGTTAGAAACCATGACTAGCGCATAAGGGAGTATGCTGCCGAGAATAGCTAGTATTATACCCAACATCAGTATATATGGGGTAATTAAAATTTCTATACTGAATACGATAGCGTTGGAGGGTAGAGGAAGAAGTGTTATCAAAGTCAATATTGGGAGTCCCCAGATCAGAGCCCAAAATAACACCCACGATACAGAAATATAAAATGATACTTTTTCCCTAACTTTGGCACTTGCAGTTCCATACAGGAGATAAATCGCATATAATATGCCATTTAATGTAGCCAATAAGTCACCTGCAAATGAGGACAAAAAAGATTGCCATTCCCAAGGTCTAGTAAGTATAATTAGGC